>JBAXYW010000303.1:0-5248 GCA_041670605.1 Lentisphaeria bacterium | reverse complement strand
TTACAGCACGTCAGGGGCAATATCAAGGCATGCCTGCCCAGAGACAACACCAATTCGTCGTCCATCCCCAAGAAGCACAAATGGAGATCCTGCAGAAATCGGAACCGGAAGGCATCCGGCTTCTCATAAGCTAAGTGAAGCCGTTCAAACAGCAACAAGGAGTTACAACATGCCTGTTATTGAAGAATTTTTCTCTCGCCGCCTGGGTTTATTTATCCACTGGGGTCTGTATGCAATTCCCGGCTGGCAGGAACAGCATCAGCTACGTCTAAAAGTGCCCAGAGCAGACTATGCCCGACTGGCGGAGAAGTTCAATCCCACCGCCTTTGATCCCGACACTTGGATTGATTTGGCGCAGGCCGCTGGCATGACGTACTTGGTCTTCACCACCAAACACCTCGACGGATTCTGCCAGTGGGACACTGAAACCACCGACTTCAAAGTGACCCAAACGCCGTTCATGCGAGATGTGCTGGCTGAGCTGGCCACTGCTTGTCAACGACGTGGCATGCCGTTGGGACTCTACTTCTCCGCCATTGACCAACACAGCCCTTTCTATCCCAACCGGGGGCTTGGACACGACTTGGCCGGTCCAGAACCGGGAGATACGCCGAACTGGGATCGATTTGTCGACTATATGGAAAGGCAGTTACGCGAACTGTGCACCCGTTACGGTAAGCTGGCCATGTTCTGGTGGGATGGCGGCACGGAGATCGGCCTGCCGGCGCCGCATCTCAACCAGCTCATCCGTACGCTCCAGCCCGGCATACTCATCAATAACCGGGGACTGAGCGACGATGGCGACTTCAGAACCCCCGAACGTGACTTCAATCCGGAGTTTGACAAGCAACCCCGCTTTAGCAGTCCGGTCGAGGCATGTCAGGCCGTTGGCGCTGAAAGCTGGGGCTGGCGGACCGATGAAGACTACTTCAGCGACCGCTATCTGCTCGGGGAGATCGATCGTGTACTGGCCCGCGGCGGCAACTATCTGCTCAACGTCGGCCCCCGGTCAGATGGCGTCATTGACCCGGAGTCCGCCCGCATTCTCAAGACCATCGGGCTCTGGCAAGAGAGCATCAGAGAAAGTATGACGGACGTCGAAACGGTTGAGAACATCAGCACCGAGCCGGCTGTACCAGTCACCCGCCGCGGCAATACGCTCTACCTGCACTTGCATCGTCCCTTGCAAGTGCGGCGCCTGCTGTTAACAAACGTCAAGACCCTGCCGGAGCGCGCTTTGCTGCTCAATGACGGACGCACGATTTGCTGCTCGACGGAACTGTTGCCTTGGCGCCACAGAACCGGCGAACGCCCATTGCGGCTCTGTAACCTGCCGGTCAATGAGTATGCTAACTCAGTCATGGTATTGAAACTGGATTTCGCCCCTGGCGTTTTGCCTCAGGAAAAGTAAGATAATTGATACATATTGCTGGTGAGGACGCGATGAACCCCAAAAGGTCTCTCATAACCTGGAAAGAGACCCGTCAGATTTGCTGGTTTGATAAAAACCGAGTATGGTATGATTGAATCGCTGAAACAGATACTGGCTCTGCCGGAACGCAAGCAGTCAAGGAAGAACCGGAAGATGTCGACCGGCATGAGCCGGGTAAGAGGACGGATGGCACTTTGGTAAATGCATCCCTCCATGCCTCAGATTCAAAGCCCTTTGTTGTCGATGACGAGACGGCAGCCTGACCATATCCAGCGAACAGCAGAAAATTTTCAGACAGACCTATTTTGCATTGATCCGATCAATATTTTTACAGGAAATAGAGCATGGGTGGTGATCGTCAATTTTTCAGTAATGAAACTGCAGGGTTCCGTTCGGACTGGGATGGTTTTTCCGCTAACATCGCAGCAGATGCGATATTGGAATACAGCCGAATTTTCAATGTCCCGGAGGAAGATCGATATTTTTTACAATATCGAACCCATTACGATCTGAAAATCACTGCTTACGGGCTAAGCTACCAGTCTGGAAAGTCCCTGTTGCTGCACAATGAAATTCCGGAATTACCGCTGCAATTGAAAAAAGGGAACAACACGATTCAGATCCGTATCCAGAATCCGACTGGCCAAGCAATACCAGGAGACTTTTCTGCCCGTTTGATCAGTGAAAACGGAACCATCGTCTTTCAGGAGACTTGGCTGCCCCTGCCAGCCCAGCAAGTTCCATCCAAATCCATTTCCGAACCCGACTTGGAAGGCTTCCGTCCCGCCACCGGAGCAGCTTACAAGTCCTGCGGGCGCTTCGGATATACAAAAGGAGACGGGATCCTTGACTGCAGCATGGCGGCCTTCGGAATGATTACCAAGCCCTATGTCTCTGGACATCCGAATGCCCGCAAAAATATGCTCTGGCATCTTTCTCTGTTACCGGAAGGAGAAGCACATCCCTGCAGCCTGAATGAAAATTACCAGCCCGAAGCTGGGGAAACAATTCAAGTTGACTGGAGCGGGGTGCGCTGGAGCCGGATGCTGCAGAACGGAGAACGGATGACTTTCGATTATTCGTTGCTTACTCCGGAAATCCTGATGGAATCAACAGCGAAAACTCTGCATCTCAATGAACTGCAGAATTTTGCTGCTTATGAACGGATCACCCTGCCGCTGGAAGCCGGATGCCGAACCCGGACGTATTCCGACGGTCTATTTTATGATCGTAGCAAGGATGGACCCCTGAAACAAAACTGGCTGCTCTTCAGCCACAGCGGCTCTTTCCCGGAAATCCCCTTGCAAATGATTTTTCGAGAGACCCCGGAAAAAATCACCCTACGTTGTAATGCGACGGGGAAAAAGACTGGTATTCTTCTGGAATTTGCCGATAAAGTCGTATGGGCGATGCTGGTTTTCCCATTTGGCTTGGAATTATTTTCCCCTGAACAACTCGATGAACCATGGTATGAAAGAGCGATTTTACGCTGTGCCAAGCGTCAGCAGTTTGCCTTAGCCAGGCCAATCACCTGCGAAGACTGGTTCCAAGCTGATTCACATAAGGTCGACATCCGCCAGAAATTCACCTACCGCTATCTGCAGGACTCGAAGAATACTCCGGCCTTGACGACAGCCCCCCTGCCCCCGCCGTTGGCCATTGCCAATGGGGAAGTTCCCGAACTCCAGTTGGATCAACGGGCGATATCCTTGGATTTTCCCAGTAAATATGGCCCGCTTTATGGAGTAATCGGAAGCTCTTGGTCTTCGTATTCCCTGCCGATCCCGAACCCACGCCGGGATTTATCGTTCGCCGCCGATTCTGCCAAGACCTTGAGCAATATGATCAGCCAGGATTTTCCAGATTTCCTGAGCTACCACCTGGATGCCCCCGAAATCCTCAACCCGGGAAACTACTCCTTTGTCTTTCAATACAGCTTTGTTCTGATGATTTTCCACCTGCTGAAAAAAGAAGAAAAAAACAAGCTGTTGACGACCATCCGCTCCGGCCTGGAAAAAGTCTGTAATCCGGATTACCAATATCGCGGTCCGGGCGGCCGACAATGCTGCAGCTGGTACAAACGCAGCGAACCGTTTTCCAAGGTATCCTATTATTCGACCTATCTTCATGTCGGCGGCATTTCCCGTTATCCGAATGCCGACCGGGAAACCATCGAAAATTCCAAATTCCCCTTTATTGAGATCGACTGGGGAAACGCGATGAGCCTCTATGGCACCTGGCTGGGAACTCTGTTTACCGACAGCTGGGCGCTGATTGATGAAAACTGGCCGGTTTTACGCAAAGCCTTTGATTACTACCTAGTAATGATGGATTGGGCCTGCATGACCACGGCGTATGCCGAAAATGGCATTTCCTGGAACGATGGCACCAACTACGGCGGTTATCTTGGTTTTCTCAATATGGCCGAAATCCTCGAAAAAGAGGAGGATCTAGCCCTAGCTCGTTACGCGTATGCCAAAATGTTTGCCATGCGCATGGGGCTTTTTTACTCCGCCCAAAAATATTTCTGCCACTTTTTCGGCGTACCTCCCTATCGCACCAGCAAGTTTTTCCACGAAGAACTTGATGCAACCCGCGCTTTCCAGAATTATCCAGCGGACATCCTTTACCAGGGATACCGCAATCAGAGCCTCTACAACATGACCACTGAGGGGCATTATCTGGAAACTTGGAATGCTTATTGTCACTATATGCCTGACGAAGTGAAGCGGCTGCTTTC
Source organism: Lentisphaeria bacterium (assembly GCA_041670605.1). Lineage (GTDB taxonomy): Bacteria > Verrucomicrobiota > Lentisphaeria > Oligosphaerales > Oligosphaeraceae > JAQVUB01. Next base: position 1,076 of record JBAXYW010000303.1, on the reverse strand, counting down.
TGCGGTGGAAAAAGCCAATCCGGAAGATTCAATCATCGGGCCGCGTCCTCCGGGAACCGAAAATCTGTATCATACCACAGGCCGGGTTTTGGGCTGGCAGGAAGTCATGACCTATCTGATGCTGTGCTTCATCTCCCGGCGTTATGATCGAGATACTCTTCTCAAAATGCTTCGTGAAGCAGCGGACAACAAGCGCATTGCGCAGGAGTTTTTAGGACACATTCAATGGTCCCGCCGCCGGGTGCCGGCGGCCTGGACCTATGTCTATCTCTATTCGATGTTTCACGGTCAGGACAAGAGCTCTCTGACGGCTTGGCGAAATCTTATTATCGAACACGCTGCCTATCCCAAACTGGAAGTAAGCCTCACCAGACCAAATGGCTGGCTGGAATTCCATGCCGCAAAAACGCCCCGCGTCTATCTCAACAACACCCCACTCACTGTGCAGCTTTATACCGACAACATTTACCGCGTTCAAGTCGCCGCCAGCGGCACCCTAAGATTTGAAGAATAAAGGCGGTTAAACATCGTCATGCGCCTTTGGCACATGACGATCCGCCAGTTCTTGTTTTTTGCACAAGAATTTTTGTAAGTCTTTTATATATATAATGTTGGGACGTGTACGTTGGGAATTCAGGTCTTCCGATTGGCGAGATGAACATGACGGGGGGCGGATTTTTATAACAGGCTGCTCAGGATGGAATTCGTGGCGTAGAATGTTGATCTTTTGCATCTGTGTCAATGATAACTCAAATTGGTGCCAAATTTGTCATCCAGGGAGTACCATGAAGCAACTACCCATAATTGTGTGTCTTAATCAGGATTTCATGGAGATCAATCCGTTTCTTCTTTTTCTTCGAAGATGGAGCCAGAGATTGGCAAAAATGGCGCCGATTTTGATTATCATCCACATATGGGACATAAATGAAGTAGGCCTATAGGATTACGCAAAACTAGCCCCGTAGGGGCGGCCTCATCTTAGCCCCGGGCAACGCCCGGGGTAGGCGAGTTGTTTGTAAATAGTGCCCTGTAGGGGCACCTCAATGATTCGCTTCACACCCCGATATATTTTAAGT
>JBAXYW010000302.1:0-5305 GCA_041670605.1 Lentisphaeria bacterium | reverse complement strand
TTTGTAGTTCAGCTTTCAGACTGCTTTTCCGTTCCCGGATTTTCCCCCAGAATGTGGCCGGAGCTTCCAGCTCCGGATCCGTTCCCACTCCCGGCGGTCGCAAGCGACCGCCAACAGAACGGCAGATGTGTCGTCTGATTTTCTCGGTAGTGCCTTTCCCCAGGCTGAAGCTTGGGGTTAAGCATGGTTATACTCCTACGGCGCATGATCTTATACCGACTTTAGAATGGGCGCCAACCTACCGTTTCGTCCGTGTTCGTCCGTGTCAGATCAGGCCCGTTTGCTTGGCGGCCCAATGAGCGGTTTCCTCGATTGCTTCTTCGGGGGTGCAATGCGGCTTATAGCCAAGATCGCGGCGGGCTTTTTCGATGCTGAAACACATATGGGTGGCCAGAAATTGCATGCCAACCTGATGAGCCTGCGGATATTTTATCAACATGTTCTGCAACGGGACATAACTGATTTGGGCTTTTTTGCCGAAAGCGGCGGCATTGATTTCGAGATATTTCTTCAGGGTTACGGCATGTGCCAGGCAGATGTTGTAAATCTGGCTGATGCTACGGCGGTTTTCGATCGCCAAGCGGAAGGAGACGGCCAGATCCCGGACATGGATTGGCTGCAGCAATGACAATCCGTTGTCTGGCAAGTCCAACATCTTTTCCGCCAGAATATCGGCGATGAAGTCCTCCCGACGTCCGCCCAGATTATCTAGCGGTAGCATACCGGGTCCAGTGATGTAACAGGGGCGGATTACCGTGGCGGGGAAACCTGTGTTCTGAAAAAGATTCAAGGCAGCCTGGTCATAGTCCGCTTTTGCTTTCCATCCGGACGTATTATCAAAGCCGCCGTAAGGGGCGGTTTCATCGCAGGGGAGGAAGGGCAGGGGGGCATAACCCCCGGTCGAAGAACAATGCAGATAATGTTTCAGGCCGCGTGCATAGCGGGCGATCAAGGCAATGGATTGTTCGGTCGGAACCGTATCAATGATAACATCATAGTGAGCCGCAAAAAGCTCGGACATGGCTTTTTCGTCATTCTTGTCCGCCTGGAGGGCAGGGCAGCCGGCAATTTCGCTGGCAAAAGTACTCTTTTTGCCTCGCGAACAAAGCGTAACCTGATAGCCGTTTTTCAGCAAATCCAAAACAATATGATGCCCCAGCCAACCAGTGCCGCCAAAAACGATAACCTTCATCTTCTCTCCTTTGTCGCCGTGTTTTAATTTGAAAGATGGTTCCCTGCCTCTGGATCCTTGCAACAAGAGGGGGAAATTTGTCCTATAATATACTCTCTTTTCAGGAAACCTCTGTTTTTTACCAATAATGCCGAAAGGATATGCGTTTTCTACATATATATACCGAACTACAGTGAGACTGTGTTTTGGGGCTTGTTGTGTCGCAGGGGAATGTTTTGTCTGCGTTGTTTATAATGGAAAGAAAACCAGGATGTCTTCTGCGTGTTGCGCTTAATTCATAACTTCAAATATTGGTTTGTTTTATTTCTTGTGTCGTTTTTTCTGGTATCCTGTTCGACTTCCCGTCGCGTGGAAAAGCTGGAGCAACGTGTTTCAGGGATACTGGATCAGGTCCAGACGGAACAGTTTGGCAGTGATTCTCCGGAAGAGTTGCGCCTGCAGGAGTACCGGAATTACGTTTTGCCGGCGGCAGATGGAGAACCCGTTAAACTCCAGTTGACTCTGCGCAGCAGTCTGGAACTGGCTTCAAAATACAGCCGGGACTATCAAACCTCGAAAGAGACTTTATATTTTTCCGCATTGTCTCTTTTGGCTGAGGCGAATGAATGGGATTGGAATCCGGTCAATAATTTCAGCGGGCTGTGGGGCATCCAGCAGAACCCCAGTTCAAGTATCCTGAACACCAGTTCCAGTCTTGGCTTCAGTAAACGTTTTTTTTCCGGCGCGCGCCTGACAGCCAACCTCGGTTTGCAGACTTTGCGTTATCTGAGCGGCGACCGCTCGATTGACTTGACCAGCCTGGCAGATATCACCATTACGCAACCCCTGCTGGCGGGCTTTGGCCAAGACATCGTTCGCGAACCTCTGACTCAGGCAGAACGCAACTTGGTCTATGCCTTGCGATCTTATGTGCGTTCCCGCGAAGCGTTGCTGATCAATATCGCGGAACGCTACTATGCGGTGCTTAATGCCAGGGAATCTCTGGAAATCGGCAAGCAGACCTATCAGAGCGTTGCGTCTTCTCTGGAGCGCTCGGAGGCGATGGCGACGGCCGGTCGGGTAGACCCCTTTCAGGTCGATCAGGCCCGGCAAAAGGTATTAACCGCAGAATCAAACCTTGTCTCTTTGGAAGAAAATTTTCAGAGTGCAGTTGATCAATTGAAAATCATATTGGGGATTCCGCTGGATATTGGGCTGGAAGCGGATCCGTCGGATTTGCAGCGCCTGACGGCTCAGCAGCTGCCAACCCCGACGATGGGTTTTGAGGAAGCGGTGGAACTGGCTTTGCAGCAACGTTTGGATTATGCCACAATAAAGGATCGTCTCGAAGACGCTGGCCGGGCGGTACGGATTGCCGAGGATGCGCTGCGCCCAAAACTGGATTTGATGCTTTCCTCGAAGGCCCGCAGCAAGACATCCAGCTCATTGGATTTGATGCGCTTTGGTGACAGTTCTTATACCGCTGGCTTGGATTTGGAACTGCCCTTGGAGCGTACCGATGAACTGGTGCTGTATAAACGGCGTTTGATTGCTTTGCAACAGCAACAGCGTGAGATTGCCAGAGCGCGTGACAATATCATCGCTGATTTGCGGAATATTTGGCGGCAGTTGCGTTCCTTTGAGCAGAGTTATGAAATTCAACGCGTCAGTGTGACACTTTCCGAAAAGCGGGTGGAAAGCACGCAGCTTCTCTTTGAGGGCGGTCGGGTTGATATTCGTGAATTGCTGGATGCTCAGGACGACTTGAGCAGCGCCCGCAATTCCTTGACCTTGGCGCTGGTTAACCATCGTATCAGCTGGTTGAAACTCCTTTATCAGCTGGGACAGTTGCCGATTGATCCGATAAATCTATGGTCGACGCAGTTGGAAGTTCAATAAAATCGTAAGGATACTACAAATTCAGGGTTTTTATATGAGTTTTTTTCGTAAATCGTTTTGTTCAAATCAGAAAATCTATCTGGCCGGGCTGTGCTGTCTTCTGGCGCTGACCGCCTGCAAAAAGAAGGATGCCAAGCGGACTCAGGAAACGTTTCGGGTGAGTAAAGGGAATCTGGATATTACCGTTCTCGAAAGTGGAGCCTTGGAAACCTTGGTTTCCAATGATATTGTTCAGGAAATTCGTCGCTCGGTGAAGATTCTCGAGATTGTTGACGAAGGTACGATGATCACCGATGAGGATGTTAAAAATCAACGAGTGCTGGTTCGTTTTGAAACCAAGGAAATCGAAGATCAGCTTTTTGAACGCACTACTGCCTTTGAAAATGCACAGGCTTCTTTTACACAGGCTGAAGAGAGTTTGGTTATTCAAATCAGTGATAACGAAAGTTCTTTGCGCAGTGCAGAATTGGCGGTGATCTATGCTGATAACGATCTGCGTAAACTAGTTGGTGACCGGATGGCTGAACGCTTTACCAGTAGTGAAAAACCAAAGGATATTGCTGCCTTATTGGATGATCCGGAACTGGGGGGGCAGGTAAAACAGGATCTTACGACCCTCCGAAGTGACATCGAACTGGCACAGATTCGTCTGAATCGAGCTGTCCAAAAACTCGAATATACAAATAAACTGTTTGAAAAACAATTTGTCAGTAAAAATGAGTTGGAGACTGATGAGCTGGAAGTCGAATCGCAGAAAAAAACCTTGGTTACAGCCAAGGGTAAGTATGATATTTTCTGCCGCTATGATTTTATCACGAATTTTCATCGGGTTTGGGCGACTCTGGTCAATGCCAAGGAGAATTTGATTCGAACGAAAGCGGTGTCCAGATCCCGTTTGGTGTCGGCGGAGGCGGTTTTACGTTCACGAAAACAGGGTTTGATGCGTTCGACGACTCGTCTCGATGAGATTAAGGAAGACTTGGCGAATTGCACGATTCGTGCCATGGCTCCTGGTCTTGTTGTTTACGAAACGCCGCCGCGCTGGATGAATACCGGGCCGATTCGTCCCGGTGTGGAAATCCGGCATCGTCAGACCATTATCAAACTTCCGAATTTAAATAAAATGGCGGCCAAGGTTAATATTCATGAGTCTCAGATTGACCTGATTTCGGTCGATATGACGGCGATTATTAAGGTGGATGCCATGCCCAATCGCACGTTTATCGGGAAGGTCAACAAGAAAGCGTTGTTGCCCAGTTCACAGAATCAATGGCTGACACCGGATGTCAAAGTCTATGAAACGATGGTCTCCTTTGATGAGTCTGATTCCAACTTACGCCCAGGCATGAATGCCAGCGTTGAAATCATTGTTGAAAAACTACTGGACGTTCTCTATATTCCCAGTCAAGCGGTTCGTACCGATGCCAAAGGGAGGCATTTTTGTTTTCGTGTGGATGGAACCCAGGTGCCGATTCAGTTGGGTAAACGAAATCAGTCGTTTGTCACTGTGCTTGGAGGACTGCAACTCGACGAAGAAATCCTGATGGCTCCACCACAACTGCAGGAAAGCAGTGATGAAAAAACAGACACTGAACTGGAAAAAATACTGGAAGCTCAGCAGGAAAAGGAAAAGGAAAAAGCGAAGGAGGCTGCTGCTACCCCTGAAGAAAATGGGAAAACAGTTTCTGCTGAAAAGAATGGCAATAATACAGAAAAAGCTGTCGATAATAAACAGAATGAGGAAAAAACAGAGGAAAAAACAGAGGCCAAAACAGAAGAAAAAACAGAGGAAAAAACAGAGGCCAAAACAGAAGAAAAAACAGAGGAAAAAACAGAGGAAAACAGCAAAACGGTTCAATGAGAACTGTTTGCTTCGCATCGATGGGATAGACTACTGTTAACAAGGACAAACTTCTGGTCATTTTGTCATGTGTCTCAGAATGGGCGCGAGCTATGGAGCGCCGTCGTTCGTGTGTCGTCGTTCGTTTTTATCCAGAAAAAGGGATTTAAGCAGGGAGGGGACGGGGGGATTGTAAGTGGTAAGTTGTGGGGAACGGGAACGGATCCGGAGCTGGAAGCTCCGGCCACATTCTGGGGAGAATACGGGAACGGGGAAGCGAGCTGAAGCTCGCTTTTGACGCAGACTGAAGTCTGTACTACGTGCTCGAGCTGAAGCTCGCTTTTGACGCAGACTGAAGTCTGTACTACGTGCTCGAGCTGAAGCTCGCTTTTGAC
>JBAXYW010000301.1:0-5321 GCA_041670605.1 Lentisphaeria bacterium | reverse complement strand
GCTGATTTCTGCGTGACAACGAAAAAATAGCTTATCCGGATAAATTTTCAAGCAGAATCATACACTATCATAAAAAGTCATGGAGCGTCCATGAAAGCACAGAAATTCCTAAAAAGTTTGGGAATTTCTGTGAAAGCTTTGGAATTTCGGTGAAAGCTTTGGGAATTTCTGTGAAAGCTTTGGAATTTCTATACTACTATCCGCTAGTTTCTTGTTTTTTGTGCAAGATTTTTAAAAGCAACTTATGCAAAGCATTGGGGATGTGTACGTTTGTAGTTCAGCTTTCAGGCTACGTCGCTCCCGCGGGCTTCAGACCGCTTCTCCGTTCCCGGACAAATCCGTCGGCTGCCGCTGAGGCCTGCGGCACCTACTTCAGTTTTCCTGTTTTCGGGACGAAAACGAAACGCTGAAAGGGATGCCGGCGAGGACGCCTATTGGCGCTACCTAAAATATATCTGGGGGGGGGTGAAACGAATCATTGAGGTGCCCCTTCAGGGCACTCTTTACAAACTTACATGCCTACCCCGGGCGTTGCCCGGGGCTAAGATGAGGCCGCCCCTGCGGGGCTAGCAAATAGAACAGAATACGCTTTTTGGGATAACCATGCAAATTGGTTATTGTTATGTGATGGATGTGTTCAAAACTTCAATTTTTTAGGTTAAGTTAGCGCGGATGGGCGAGGACGCCTGCGGTCCATAGCTCACGCTTACGCAACAGTGCAAGAGGAAAGAAATCTTTCATGCCAGCGAGGACATCGGCGCTCCATAGTTCCCGCCAACCTTTGACCAATCGCAAGGTAGTTTAGGTTGTGGACATCAGTCCACCCTATGAAAGTTTAATCATTTTTTTTAGGCAAATTCAACTTGAAGCGCCAGGGGGAAGTGATCGATTCCGGATGTGCACTGAAGATGCCCGCCACAGGCCGGGCGGGTCAGTTGTTTGGGGTGATGACGGCGGGGTCGTAGTCTTTGGGGGCTTCGAAGCCGAGCAGGTTGATGCAAGTTGCGGCGATCGAGCTGATGCCGAGTCCGGTGCGCAAGGCGGTTTGGTAGTCCCCCTGGTATTCCGGGTCATAGATCAAGCAGGGCACCGGATTGAGCGAATGGGCAGTTTTGACTTTTATGATGTTATTTTCCATCAGGACGCTACCGTCTTTTTTATGCTCATACATATCATCGGCGTTGCCATGATCGGCGGTAATAATCAGGATACCGCCGGCTTTTGCAATCGATTGTTTGATGCGTCCGAGGCAGAGATCAACGCATTCCACGCCGATTTTGGTTGCCTGGAAGACGCCGGTGTGGCCGACCATATCGCCATTGGGGAAATTGCAGCGCAGAAAATTATATTTTCCGCTACGGATCGCGCGGATCATCTGATCGGTGATTTCCGCGCCTTTCATCCAGGGGCGTTGTTCAAAGGGAACTTGATCAGAGGGAACTTCCACATAGTCTTCCAGTTGGGCATCAATTTTACCGGATTTGTTTCCGTTATAGAAGTAAGTCACATGTCCATATTTTTGGGTTTCCGAACAGGCCAAACTTCGTAAACCCAAGGCACAGAGGAATTCACCGGTGGTGCGGTCGATTGCCGGCGGGTTGACCAGGTAGCGGGAAGGCACATGCAAATCCCCATCGTACTCCATCATGCCGGCATAAACGACAGCTGGACGGCGAATCCGATCAAACATGGTGAAATCATCCTGTTCGAAAGCGGCCGTGATTTCCTGGGCGCGGTCGCCTCGAAAATTGAAGAAAATCACACTGTCGCCATTTTCGATGGTACCGATTGGCGTGCCATTTTCTGCGATTACGAAAGGCGGCAGATCCTGATCGATGGCGGACGTTTCTTTGCGCAGGTTTTCAATGGCAGTGGCGGCATCTGGGAATTGCGAGCCTTGTCCGAGCACATGTGTTTTCCAACCTTTTTCGACCATGCCCCAGTTGGCGTTGTAGCGATCCATCGTGATGCACATGCGTCCGCCGCCGGAGGCGATTCGGGCGTCACAACCTGCGTTGCGAATTTCAGCCAGAAAATCTTCAAAAGGCAGGACATAGTCCAGGGCGGAAGTCTCTCCGACATCGCGTCCATCCAGCAGAATATGAACTCGGATTCGGTTCGTTCCTTCTGCTGCGGCTTTGCGGATCATCGCTTTGAGATGATCAATATGACTATGTACATTCCCATCGGAAAAAAGACCGAGAAAATGCAGTGTGCTTTTTTTGCTGAGGGTGTTGTTGACGATTTCCTGCCACGCTTTGCCGCAGAACATGTCGCCTGAGCTGATTGAATTACTGACCAGCTTGGCTCCCTGGTCAAAGACCCGTCCGGCACCAATTGCATTATGTCCGACTTCTGAATTGCCCATATCGGCATCACTGGGCAGACCAACTGCAGTTCCATGCGCTTTCAAAGGAGTGTTCGGGCAGTGGGCGTGAAACCAGTCCAGATTTGGGGTAAAGGCGGCTGCAACCGCGTCCCCTTCACGGTATTTACCATAGCCGACACCGTCCATAATGACTAGGACAACGGGACCTTTGCGGCCTTTGAACCAATTTGCTTTCGGCAATTTTTCCAACATTAATACAACTCCACTTTTTTTCATGATTTAAGTAAAAGAATTAAAATAATGTTGGGAAAGAGGGTTTGCAACTCAAAATGGGCGGATGAGTGGGGAGGTTGGGGGAAGTCGGCCACAGGACGAGTCGGGCACTGAACGGGGAGCCGTCTTTTGCGTTTTGGCGGGTCATAATTTCCTTTGCAAGGTGCTGGCAAAGACTGCTTTCATCGGGTACATTAAAGAACAGGTTCAGAGATTGGATTTTGACGCTTATTCAGGTGGCGGCGATGAAATTATCGAAATACATCTTGTTTTCCATGTTTCTGTCGTTTTTGCTGCATATTTTATTATTGCGCATGACAGCAGAGGTGCTTTTTGGCGCCCATACTTCGGAGGGTGCGGAGAAGCGCCGTGCCGTTGATCTCTATCTTCCGGTTCAAATCCTGCCGGAACCCGAATTGACAAAACAGCATATTACAGATGCGCAGGAGGAAACGAAATCTGCATTTCCGGACTCGAAAACTTTGCAAAAGATCAATCGGGATCTGCAGCAGGAAGTCCACCAGCTGGCGAATGTCCGTAAGATTGAAAGTATTTTTCAGAAAGACAATCTGCTGGATGTCCACAAAGCTCGTTTCCGTCTGGAAGGAGTGGATAAACAGCGTCCACCCGGCTTGGCAAGCGATGAGGACGAAAAGCCGATCATGGCGACTGCCCCGCGTCCGGAAATTATTGAGATTGATTACACCTCGTTGCCGCCTCCGCGACAGGCTTTGAGCATGCGGGTGATTACGCCCAAATTAGAGCGGGAAAGCAGTGATGCCTCATTATTGCCCAGTCTGACTGCCCATGGGCCATTGAACGCATCCTCCGGGGGCTCCTACGGTATGAGCGTCAAGTCCGGCTACAAGCCCTCGTTCGGGACGCCGGATTTTGATTTGCCGGTTTTGAGTCGGGAGGCTGAAAAAGGAGTGAATCTGGTGGAGAATCCGCCCTCTCCGTTGGAAGTCGCCACGGATTTAACAGAAGTTCAACGCGATGGAGCCGGCTTGCCGTTGCCCTTTGACGGTTTTGTTGATATTGAGGTGCGTGTGGTCAAGGATCGGGTTGGCAACAGTGGTTATTTTCAGGTGGATATCATTCCCAATTCCAAAAGTGATGCATTGAAGGATATTGCTAAGGACACGCTTTTTCTGATCGATCATTCGACGAGTATTTCTCCGCAGAAATTATCGCAATTCAAGTTAGCTACCCGGGAGGCTTTGTCTTGCCTGAACCCCAAGGATCGTTTCAATGTCGTATCTTTTACTTCCTCGACACATTCCCTTTTTCAGGGTTATCAGTCGGTGAATGCGAAGCATCTTGCGGCGGCAGATCAGTATGTCGCTTCCTTATGGCGTGGCGGGATGACGGATGTTTTCGGCGGAATTGCCCCTTATGTGAAGAACAGCAATGGGGACAAAAACCGTCCCTTAAATATTTTTCTTTTAACGGACGGGCGTTCGACGGTCAATATTTATGAACCGCCGACTTTTTTGCGTCAGGTCAGCGCTTTCAATCCCGGCAATGTTTCGATTTATCCATTCAGCGCGGGGACCCAGGCAAACCGGCAATTACTGGATTTCCTGGGGTATTTGAATCGTGGCAGCAAATGCCATGTTGACGAGATCGATCAGCTGCATGAGGAGCTGGTTCGTTATATCAGCACTCACAGTAGCCTAGTGATCATGGATTTGAAATATACTGCAGAAGGCCCAGTCAGTCAGGAAATTTTTCCCCGATCGTTGCCGCATCTGTACCGGAATGAATCGTTGCGTCTTTTTGGGCGTTTCCGGAATATCGATGATGAGTTGGTATTGAATTTGGCCGGCAAAGATGCCGACTTGAAAACCCGGGATCTGATTTTCCGCCGCCGTTATCGGGGATGCCCTCCGGGAAGCAAGGAATTGCCTCGCGAATGGGCCGGACAGAAAATTTTGTTTCTGTTGGCACTGCGCAATTGCACGGAAGATCAGCGTCAAATTGCCCGTTACAATGCAGAAATCAATGCTTTGACGCGGGAATACGGTGTGTATGCACCTTATTGATCCATACAAGTTATGCTGAAATCATGTTAAAAGGAGAACGAATGGCAGGGCGGAGCAAATTGCTGGCGATGGATTTGGAAGGCGTTCTGGTACCGGAAGTCTGGATTGCCTTTGCGGAAAAAACAGGGATCAAGGAATTGCGGCTGACGACTCGGGATATATCAGATTATGATGTATTGATGAAACATCGACTGGCGATTCTCAAGGAAAACTCTTTGCGGCTCCCGGATATTCAGACAGTGATTGAAACGATGGAACCCTTGTCCGGTGCTGTGGAATATCTGAATTGGCTACGGGAACGTTGCCAGTTTGTCATTTTGTCAGATACGTTCTATGAATTTGCCGCTCCCTTTATGCGCAAGCTGGGATACCCGACCCTGCTGTGTAATTCTCTAGTGACCGATGAACAGGGCAATATCCTGGATTATCGCATGCGCATGCCGGATGGCAAACGTCATGCCGTGCTGGCTTTCAAACAATTGAACTTCGATGTCTTTGCAATGGGAGATTCATACAACGATACCGCCATGCTTTCAGAAGCTGAACTGGGTATTCTTTTCCGCCCTTCGGAAAAGGTACGGCAGGAGTTCCCGCAGTTTCCGGTGGCCAGCGAATATGACGAAGTGGAAAAGATCCTTGCACCAGCTCTTAATGCCTGAACACGGACACGGACG
>JBAXYW010000300.1:0-5359 GCA_041670605.1 Lentisphaeria bacterium | reverse complement strand
TGGTTTCACTGGCGTTGCTTGGAAGCCCATGACCAGCTCGAATGGGGTTTTCCAGCTGGTAGGAATATTCACCAGAAAGATGCGTAGAATCAGGCGTTCTTTTTCCCGCCGGATTTCCATGGCCGGGAGATCCGGAGACAGACTCAGATGCTGGTCAGATTGGGCAAACCAACTCAGGCCGCGATAAATCCCCCCCAGCCAGATGTATGGACGGTAATTAATTTTTCCTACGCGTCCTTCCGATGCCATCAGGCTGTGCCAGAGCAGACCTTCGCCTTCAGGAAGAAGCATTGCCGGATTTTTTTTCATCACATTGCCGACACTGTGCATCAGAGAAACAAATTCGTTACGTAGCGGAATCTCCAGCCAGACTTTCTGCAGCGGAAGCTGGGTTTCCGGACGGAAACGCAAGCGGACTTTGCACATTCCGTCATAGTCATAATCCTGGTGTGATTCTACTTGTAGTCCAGGCAAGCGCAGAGTGCTGGTGCATTGAATGTTGTGCGGGGTCAGTCGGCTGACCGCAAAACTCGCTTCCTGCAGAGGTTCTCCGTCAATATATAACTGTATGGGCGCCGCCAGTATATTTTCCTGGTCTGCATAAATGGCATCCCAGAAGCCATTACGGACGTTATATGCGGTGAGCAGTGCGGAAATTTGGCGCTGTTCCAGCTGCAATGGCCGGAACGGGGGGATGATGCTGTCATCCAAACCGATCTCATTGTGTTCCCAAGGAAAAGTGCGTACCTGGAATTCGCGTTGCTGTGTCCGTTCTCCTGCGCTTGCTTCAAGGGTATAGGTGTCTGGAGGGAGCTTCAATTCACGCCATTCGGCTGTTCCGTTGCTGCTTTTCAGACTGGCGCCATAGGGGATTCCGGCACTGTTTTTCAAGGTAAAGAGCGTATCGGTTGCGTTTTGCAGTGTTGCCTTAAGAAGTTTGTGATAAGGGTAGAAAGCGAAGTCAAGCTCCTGCATGCGGTTTTCTTTTGGGTCGATCCAGGCCGGTGGTTTTGGGGGATCCCAGGAAATCTGGCGCTGCAGCAAAGTGATATTGCGGTTCCGATCAATAATTTTGACTTGCAGATGACGGGTGGTATGCGGAGTATCTTTGAAGCGGAGCTGGAAGAGTTCTTTGCTGTTCGGGGCAAGCAGCCAGTCCTGTTCGGCATGTCGCGGAGAGGCATCGGATTCAAGAATCATGCTGCCTTGCAGGGTTAGCGGCTTTCCGGTGGAATTGAACAGCTGACAGCGCAGATCAATAGTACCGTTCAGATAATCGGCACCCGGTCCACTGAAATTCAGAGCGGGAGCCTGTGGATCCATAATTAGCATGCCCATCTGAGCGGGATCGCAGAACATGCGGCTGGAATTCCAAGGGCTCTGTTCGGCGGGCTGTTGCCAATCCCTGACCATCTGTAATCCCCATGGCCGATCCCAAGGCACGTCATCCAGTCCCATATCCTGTAAAGGGAGTCTGAGCTCAAGCAACCACCAAGCTTTATCCAGCCGTCCGCAGGCGACGTTGACGGTTGGCTGCCATTCTTGATGAATTTCATGGGAGACACTACCATAGCTGACGGGATATTTGACGCCGAGAGAACAGGCATTGAAATTCATCAGAAGTTGATAAACAAATTGACCGCCCGGAGGCAGCAGCAACAGTTCGACGGCATCATCAAGAAAGATTTTGCCCTGATTTTCACGTACTCTGGATAGCAAATTAATAGGCTGTGGGGGCAATTCACTCCGGCAGCGGAAATAGAGATAATCCTGATCATAGGCAATCTGAAAATGGGCTTTACGCTGGCTTAGAAAAGCAGAACCAAGACGCAGGGTTCCGAAGCTGCCACCGGCCTGATCCCATTCTCCGGGCGTTTCCTGGCCGTCAATGACTGGCGCTATGCTTACCGGCGGCACGCGCAGCAGGGCGGGTTCCGAAGCAGCCAGAAATAAGCCGGAAATCAGTAGAAGAAAGATTGAAATGCGCATATGAACTCCTCGTTTTCTGATACGTGGTTATGAATGAGAACAGAGCGGAGGCCGATCTAGGGAGTCACGGATGCCTGTCCGGCTTTCTGGAGTCCCTGCCGGTAAATGGTCTGAACCTCCTGACCGCTCAGTTTACGGGAATAGATGCGAAATTCATCAAGCAGATAATTCCAATCTTGATTGGAGCCGACGGAGAAGTGTTCTGAAGGCACGGCGGTTCGATCCAGCTTTCCCTTTAACTGCCAGTAAGAAAAATCTTGTCCATCAAGACTGATGGCGATCTTTTCTGCATCCCAGTTGACCGCAATCATGTGCCAGTGATCCAAGCCTTTTTTACCGAAGGGAGGCAGAGAAACGACGGTAGAGGTAAGTGTTTTGCTGTATAGGATCATCAGCTGCAGATCACGGTCATAGGGTTTGCGGTTTTTCGGATCATTTGCCTGTTGAACGCCAAAATATCCTTGGTTGGATTCGGTTCCGAAGAAAAAACAACGATAGCGGAAATCGGCATCCCATTGCAGAGGAAAAAACCAAAAACTCAGGCTTCCGGGGGTGTCAAAGTTCAAATTCCCGGCAGTGGCAAAGCGCAGTTTGGCCCCTCCATCGCCGCAGAACAGTGCTTTTCCCAGCAGGCCGGCACGCAGGGAGACGTTTCCAAAAACCTGAATGGGTTCTGGAGCACCTTCCGAGAGTCCGGCTCGGGCGCCGGAGCGATCAAAATCCAGTTCAAAGCGCAAGGCATCTCCGGCTGGCGGGTAAAGCAGCAGAAAGGCCAGAAAAAGCGCATGCACTTTCAGTTTCCTTTCCAGAAGGACGAGGTGACCTGATCTCCGTCATTGGGGACATCCGCCGGCTTAAGAGAACTCACATGGCCGTCAAAGAAGAGAGCGTTGCTGCTGCCGCCATGGCGAATAAAATCGATTTTTGCTTGGGTTACGGCGGTTCCGTTGTTGCGGTCAAAGTTGTAGGCGTAATTATATCCTTTGAAATCGCCGTTGATGGTATCAGCCATTCTCAGAGCAGAAGACGGTTTCTTAACATAGCTCACTCGTCGCAATGACGGCCAACTGTTGAAGGTCTGCAGTTTTGCATTCATGGCCCAAGAATACGCGCCGCATTCGTCTGTACTGCCTAACCCCCAGCGCTCTTCCGGAACCGGTACGGCCGGGCACATGTAGCGTTTCGTTTTTCTCGAGGAGTCAAACATGGCTTTATCATTGTAGACGATGTTCAGAGACGATAGTAGCTGCAGCCAGATTTTGTATGAAAGCGTGCCATAGTTGCTACCGGTGTGCATCGGCATCATAAAATCATCGAATTCATCTGCATATATGTGCAAAGCAGTTCCGGCCGTTTTAAACTGGTTGAGACAGGATATCTGCGTCGCTCGTGAACGGGCTCGTCCCAAAGCGGGAAGCAGCATTGAGGCTAGAATGGCTATGATCGCAATCACGACCAGTAATTCAATCAAGGTAAAAGACTTAATTTTTTTCATCCAAGGACTCCTTATAGTTAATGCTGATTGTTGGGGGTGAGTAAATGATACGGTATTTCCAAAATTTCAACGCCAAACGACTTTGGGTGAGACTTTCACGATTTCGCGACCATTGCTGTTGAGTTGTTTCAAAGCCTGCCGGCTGATCTCTTGGACATTCATATCCAGACTGCTGAAAGGGTGAACTGCACTTTTGCTCCAGGGCGTGTTGAAACAGCCCGACAACAAAAAATCCCTAGGAAAGAACCGCCCCATTCTACGAGCCACTTCACCAGTCCGGTAGGCCAAAAAATCCGAATGGCAGAGAATACCATCAAAATTTGTGTGCAAAATGTCTTCAATTTCTCTATCCTGACTGGCCTGATCAAAACTGATTTGCCGGAATTCCAGAGTCGCTCCCGGAAATTCCGGCAGTACCTGCAAAATTCCCTGACGGATATTAAAAACCGGGTGATTTTTTCTGAATGCCGGGTCGTCCGGGACATCAGGATGGAACGCTAAAGCGAGATGAAGCAGGCGGCGACATCCGCGCTGCAAAAACTCGCGGGCAAGCTGACTTCCACCAGCTTGGTAATCCACCAGTACTGCACTGCCGGGCGGATCTCCGGGTGCATCAAAAACATCAAGAATCACCGAATTCAAATTGTGCCAGTGTTGCAGAAAAGGTTGCCGCCAATAGCTACCGCCATGTAGCAACACTCCCCGTATCGGAGCATTCAGTAAAGTACTGAAACTAGCCATGCGTAACAGCGAGGTGTCGCTTCCCGAAAGCTGTAAATCATAACTGACCAAATACAGATTCGATTCCAGAAACTCTTTCCGCAAGGCGTCGTAAAATTCCCCATAAAAATGACCCGTTAGAGGCATCAAAACCACTGCCAACATATGTGTCAGATTGCTCGCGACAATGTCTTTCGTGATGAAAGTACCCGTTCCGCGTATCCCAGTTAGCAGACCTTCATCATGCAAGACCCGCAATGCCGATTCAATCGTCTTCTGGCTGACACCAAAATGCTGAACCAACTCCAACTTCCGGGGAATGCGTAGACCAGGAAATAAACCCTCAACGATTTGACGGCGTAAAGCATCTGCAACCAACTCAAATTTTAAGGGCTCTCGACGACTACGCATAAAAAAAATCCCAAAAGGGGGTTTAATCAGGTTGTTTATGAAAATATACTCATTCCGGTGTGACATTGCAAACAGCAGATTGATTTTTTTTCGGAAAAGTGACGAAAAGTTTACCGCATCGGGACTTCATCAATCAACTTGGAGTATGGACGGGCGTTTATCGTGTTCGTCCTTACTACTATTCGCCAGTTTTTGGCGTAGTTCCAAACAGCGATACTCTGCAGGTTCTGGTTCCGATGGGGCTTAAACGGTTCTGCGGATCGAGGATTGCATTCGATAAACCTAAGCAGTTGAAGCAGAGGAAATCATTTAATTCGTTTAAAAATAAGACCATGCAGAAATTCCGCTTTTCACCCAAATGGTGAAAGGCCTATCCGTCGATGAACCTATATGGAGTGCGGGAGCGTCAGCTCCCGCTTTCAGTGCGCCGGCTTGACGGTGCACACTCTGTAACGCTTATCTGTGTGAATGATAATCAAAACCGGTGCCATTTTTGATAAACTCTGGCTCCGTTTTCAAAGAAGAAACAGATTGATCTCCATGAAATCCTGATTAAGATTTGGGGTAGACTGACGCTCACAAGCTAAACTATAGGGGAGCTTCCAGCTCCGCCAACAGAACAGAGAGATGATGAGGGACGCGGGCTTCGGCGGGCTTCGTTCGCAGGACGGATTTCCCCAGAATGTGGCCGGAGCTTCCAGCTCCGGATCCGCTCCCGTTCCCGTTCCCGTTCCCGGCGGTCGC
>JBAXYW010000299.1:0-5362 GCA_041670605.1 Lentisphaeria bacterium | reverse complement strand
TGCCTGGCGGGCTTTTTTCTGATAGGCAAAAGCCTGTTCAGGAGTTCGGATCGCCTTCAATTCTGCCAGCCGCCGTTCCTTTTTAGAACGGAGTTTGGCGACATAATAATCAAGAACCATATGCTGGTAGCCGGAAGGCATCGTTTTTCTCCTTTGATCGCAGGTTCAACAATAGAGCGGAAGGCCTTATTCAGCCAAATAATTTTTCAATTGGCTGTTGGTAATATTGATATTTTTGAGGGTAGTAGATACTGTCCCGCCCCTTGACCTCGAATTTAGCCAAGCTGTTCAGAGCCGAACTGCTGACATGCTCGAGCTGCTTATCACAGGGAATATAGACCGCTTTGGTATCCGGACGCATTTCCTGCATAAAGCATAATTGATTCATTTCGTAGTCCAAGTCATAGCCATTGCGCAAACCACGCACCAAAATGATATCGGAAAACAAAGACTCCTGATCGATGAAATCAACCATCAAGGTTTTGAAAGATACAACCTCATGAAAGGGTAAATCCAATTTCACGCGCTCATCCCGTTCAACCGGTTTCTGAGGATTAACCCCGACCGCAACAATCACCTTGTCAAACATCAATTCCGCTTTCTCCAGAATTGACAAATGGCCAATATGGAAAGGATTAAAGGTGCCGGCATAGACCCCGATCCGGGGGCGCCGTCTTTCCAAGTACTCAATCAAAAAACGCATATTCGCACGGCATTTTGGGAAACGCCGGCTGAAACGGCTGAAAAAGGCGCTGCGTCCGCTGCGATATTCCAGCATATTCAGATATTGATACTCCCGAAAAATCTGGAATTCGTAAGCGAGCAGATCAATTGGACTACCCTGCAAAATCACGTGGCAATCATATTCATGAAAACGCGCGGCCAACTCTCCCGTATTACTCTGCTCTCTGGTCGCTAGAATCGTTTGAGAGATTTCTGCTTGCACTTTCACAGGAAGGGGCAAATGGTAATTGGCAACAATAAATTGCCATGCCGCAACCGACTGTTCCTCGCTGTCTTCCCCCTGAGGAAACCAGATGACATCATGAAACAAGGCCGTCAACAGCAGCTTCGCCCGCAATTCCGGATCAGGTGGAGCCGATTTATGAATGCGTTCACAGATGGATAAAAGGTGCTCCAGCGTATGAAAATAACGATGGGGCTGTTGATACGCCGCCAGCGCTTTGGCAAACCAAGGAGCCTCCAGGTGCAAAGCATAATAATTATCCGCCGCGAACAATTCCGTTATTCTGGAAACCTGTTCCTCAACGCTATGCTGCCGGTGCAGACTGTCAACAAAACAAGGCATCGGCAATGAATTCTCTTCTTTTTGCTTTTCCATCATTCCACCATCGCAGATTCATTCAATATCAGGAGTAGCAACAGCACGCCACGAAAGCCGTAGTTACGAACAAAGTTTCGATTTATAGGAAATTGATAGACGTCCCGGTGCGTGCGGATTCGTAGACAGCACAAATGAGTTCGACGGCTCGTTTTCCTTCAGAGCCAGGGGCGGTAAGACGGTGTCCGCCCAGAATTGCTTCGGTTAATTCCTGCAATTGCCGACGATGTCCCTCGCTTGAGATCGCCATCGGGTCGGTCGCTCCTCCGCCACTGGGTTCCATAGCCCAGCCCTCAGCTGCCTGAATCAACTTGTCTTCCGGACGCTCATCAAGAAAATTCCAGCGCACGATCCGATCGCCTTCCATGATCGCACTGCCCTTGGTACCAGACAACTCCACTCTGCGGGGAAACCCCGGAGCACAGGCCGTACTGGCCTCAATCGTTCCCAAAGAACCATTTTTGAACTGCACCATGGCCACGACTGTATCTTCCACCTCAATGCCTTGATGCTTCACCCGGGTAAAACGCCCGGTGACTTCCTTTGGATCGCCATTGAAATACAGCAACAGGTCAACCGTGTGAATTCCCTGATTCATCAGTGCGCCGCCACCATCAAGTTCCCAAGTGCCCCGCCAACCCGCATTAGCATAATATTCTGGCGTCCGATACCAACGCACACTCGCACTGCCTAAAACGTGCTGCCCGAAACGCCCTTCATCGACAGCTCCTTTGATCCGCTTTACCGCCTCACAGAAACGCGATTGAAAAACGGCCGACAGGCGCACGTTGTTGCTTTCACAGACGCGAATCAGGTCATTAGTCTTGCTGACCGTCACTTCCAAGGGCTTTTCACAGAGCACATGTTTGCCGGCACGCGCCGCAGGAATCACACATTGGCCATGCAATCCGCTTGGCGTGGCAATGGTCACCGCTTCCACTTCGGAGGCCAGCAGCTCTTCCAAGCTGGAGGCATAGCGGCAGTTATGCTGCTCCGCAAAAGCCTTGGCTTTCTCCGGAATCGTATCATAGACCATATATAATTCAGCTTGCTCCAATTCAGCCAATGCCTTGGCATGCATCCGGGCGATTGCACCCGTACCAATGATTCCGTATTTCACTTTTCTCAACATTTGCATTTCTCCAACAAAAGTAGGACTCGATTCCGCGAGAATTTATTCAATAATATTAAGTTGTCTGGCATACGAAGACAGTTGTTCGGCCGGCCCCTGGCGGACGATCAATCCGTCTTCCCAGCGCAATCCCATGCCATTTTCATAGAGGAACATATCCGCCATAAAGACCATGTTTTCTTCCAAGACAAATGTGGATGAAGTTTCCAAAAACGGATATTCGCACTCCATTTGTCCGCAGCCATGAGCCGGCCCGTACAGCAGCGCGTGCCCATAGCCCTGATCCTTCACATAACCATGAATTTTTTTTGCCACCTCGGACGCTTTGGCTCCGGCTCGCATCAGATCAAAAGTCATATTGCTGGCATCCAGTCCGACCTGCAGCAAACGTCGGATCGCCTCGGGGCATTTACCCAGAACGACCGGACGACCAATACTGGCACTGTAGCCCTCGACTTTTGCGCCCATGCTGAAGTGAATAATTTCACCTTCCTGCACTGGCCGCAAAGACGGACGGCTGATCGCCTGATTGGAATTCGGCCCGCTGCAGCACCAGATCGGATACCCCGTCGCTTCCGCACCATTAGCCAGCATCGCCTGCGTCGCAATGCCGCAGAGTTCGACTTCCGTCATGCCGGGCTTGATCGCTTCCAGAACCGCCTTGAAGCCCAGTTCGGAAATTCGTGCGGCTTTGCGAAGGCATTGAAGTTCATTGTTCGTTTTGGTCAAGCGGACTTTATTGATGATGGCATCTGCTTCGACGACCTTGCTCCCCCCGCCCAATGCGGCCTGAATATTCAGCATAATCGGATAAGGAAACATATACCAGCCGGCAATGCCCAGCTTGCGGATGCCGAATTCCGCCAGAATCGTTTTCCAATCCGGGTGCGGCGAGCCGGGATAATCCGGCTGAGAGGACTCCCGGAAATCCATGACCTGAATAATCCGCGGCAGACGCGACCGGCTTTGTGCATAGGTCAGGCTCTCCGGCCCGACAATCAAAGCCGCTTCTCCGGTTTTAGGAATCAGCACGCCACAGGTTTCAAAACTGGCCCAGTAATCGGCAAAATAGCGAACCCCCGCGGGCTCAGACTCCGTTGAAAATACTAGAACTCCATCCAAATCAGTTTCTGCCAGCAACCCCTGCACACGTTCGATTCGCTCCTGAAAATCCATATCCGAAAGAATCATTTATTCCCCTTTACTTCTTCAATATCCGTAGCAACTAATGGTAAAAAAAAACGTTTTTTCTTTCATCCTAAATGTAATCCCCATTTGCAAAAACTCAACTGCGACAAGGGCTCTGCATATGGGACTAGGAAGACCGTCCCTGGACAACAGAAAAATTGCTTTTTCTGCCCCGTGCATTGATAATTTTCGAAGTTGATTTATGTTTAATACTTCCAGGTTTCCCTTGGAGTTTTACCTTATATATTCACAAGGACACATGAACATGGCACCCAAAAAAACACTTCGTTTTGCCGCCATCGGTTGCGGTAATGCTGGAACAGCCCGAATTTGTCGCTTGGCTGAACATGAACTCGGCCTGAAAGTCGTCGCTGCCGTCGACCCGGAGACAAGTTGTTTGGATAATCTAGCCACTCGTCTGGGCTATGACTTTAAACGCTACACGGGTAAAAAGGATTATCAGCGCATGATTGCCGAAAATGAGCTCGATGCGGTTGGCATTTTTACCCCACATATTCCCCACTATGAGCAAGTTCGTTACGTCATCGAACAGAAACAGAATGTGCTGATTGAAAAGCCGATGGTCTGCGGCGCCGCGAATGCCCTAGAAATTACCCGAAAAATGCAGGAAAGCGGCAAAATCGGGATCATCCACTATCAGCGACACTATGAAGCAAAATTTGCCAAAGCCCGGGAGCTGATTCGGAAAGGGCAGATCGGCGAAGTTCAGCATTTCTTTGTTTATATGGCTCAGGATTGGTATGGCAGAACCTGGCGCGGAGAACCGGAATATTCCGGCGGCGGCCAGATCAATGATTCAGGAAGCCATTATCAGGACATCCTGCTCTGGATGTTGGACGCCCTGCCACTCAGTGCCGAAGGGCATATCGACTCCTTTTATCGCGGAAAAAAAGGCAAAGTGGAATACAATGGCTCCTTCAATGTCGAATTGACAAACGGAGCAAACGGACGCATCGTCATTTTATCGGATATCCCTGGCGGTTTTGCCGACGATGTGCGCATCGTTGGCAGCAAAGGAAGCTTGTTTTTCCAAGGTGACCGTCTGATTTTCTTTGATGCAAAGAAAAATACCTATCACGACATGCCCACCAATTTGCCCAAGGGATACCCCGCCTGCCCCTGTGATAATTTTGTTAAACTGCTCTATGGCAAGACACGCATTAATCGAGTTCCCTTTATTTTTGGCTGCCGAGTGGCTTTACTGACCGAAGCCATGCTGCGCTCCGGCCATCAGAACGGCAAGAAAATCCTCTGCGCCGACATTCTCAAGGAATCCGAGCACACCTTCAAAGACTTGGAAGAGTAAAACTCAATCAAGAATCTCGAGCGCAGTTTTGAAATGCATCTTGCAGACTTTGGGAAGCATTTCCCTGCCAGCGCTTGCAATAAGTTCCCGACCGCAGACAAGCACTTGCGGTCCTGCCCCTTTGGGCAACTTCAGTCCACAGATTTTCCCCAGAAGATCCAATCGGCGGACAAATTCTTCTCTTGCCAAAATTGAGGCAGCTGCCACCGCAATATCGGCTTCGGCTTTCGGATGCTGTTCGAGCTGGATACCGCGTCCGCGCTCCTGCAAAGCCTGCAGTACATTGCGGGGGTTGGAAAACTGATCGGATATCGCCCGTGGACAGGCGGGGACTTTTTCCAGCAGATTTTCGAGGGCTTTGGCGTGTCCCCAG
>JBAXYW010000298.1:0-5396 GCA_041670605.1 Lentisphaeria bacterium | reverse complement strand
CAAATCATTGATTGGTGAAACTGGGGTCGGATCCCCCAATCCGAAAGACTTGCTTTGGTACACCCCCAATCACAACCCACATAAAAAAACAATCACTCCTTGACTTTTTATCAATTTGCATTATTGTTAAATATAACAACAGGATTAATTTCGTTATGCAGCTTGTCGGAACTTCGTAAGAAAATGGCTCACATAATGAAAAAGTTGTTTTTTTATATTCCTAATATTTTGAATTACGGCTACTTTGCTTCGTAATGTCCATGAATATTTGAAGAAACACAAGTCCTGTTGTTGAGATTGCACCAGTCTGTGATTGAACCGTTTTTAGTGAACTGATTTTCCTTGTTTATTGGGAAAATTTTGCGTTGATTTTTTTTTCATCAATCATTCAGCCATCACAAAGGAGTCGTAAAATGAAGGTTTCCAAGAATTTCACTTTGATTGAATTGTTAGTGGTTATTGCCATCATAGCGATACTTGCTTCCATGCTTTTGCCAGCCTTGAGTAAAGCGCGTGAAAAAGCCCGTTCCGTTGCCTGTCTTAACAATCTCAAACAAATTGGGACAGCAAGCGCTTTGTACATTGGGGACAATGAGGATTATTTCCCGCAAGGTGCCCTCAACACCGCTGCAAGCCTCGGTTTCTATACATCGTGGACACACCGCCTGGCTCCATACATTATTGCCAATAAGACAATAACGGAAATCAATACTCTGAACGATTATTCAAAATTGAGTAGCAGCATCGCAAATTTTCAGATGGCAACACGGCTCCTCAGTGTCTTTTACTGTCCTGCCAAGCCGGAATTCTACTGGACTGGTGCGGCTGGAAGTTTAGTTAGTGGGAACTATGGGATCAATGCAAATCTTCATGGCTGGACTTGGAGTCCCGTTAGCTATGCATTCAAAGAAGGCAAATTGAAAGTACCTGCAGAAACCGGACAGACCTGGGATGGGAAATGGAATGGCTGGGGTGGCGGCCCGGCTCTGAATGCCAAAGTTCACACCCAATCATCTCCAGGCGTTACGGCTGCATCAATCGGGCCGAATCATGGCAACAATTCAAACCTCCTTTATGCAGACGGTCATGTTTTATCTTGCCGCCCGAATCCTTATCTGCCGATTGCCTTTGGTACGACTTATGAACTTGTCCGCACTCGCTAATCAGCATATTTCAGGTAGATACAATGAAAAAAATACTCTTTCCGCCTATTTGCGTTACCCTTTTCTGGGGCGCTATGATTCTTGCTCTCCCAGCGGCACAACCTAAAATTTATTTGTCTTATGACAAAAGCCTGAATTCCGATGCCGGCGAGAAACTCTCTCTCAGCAATGGCGTCATGTTGGATTCCGGTTTGCTGGCGTTGGAAGGCCAGTTGAATCCGCACAGCGGCACCAGCGATCAGACGGCACTGCGGCCAATGGGACTATCCGGTCAAGCCTTGATGATCGGCAGAAGCGCAGACCAAAAAAATCACTACTCAGTAAAATATCATCCCAAAGGGGGGTTATCTGCTACAAAAGGCACTTTCAGTTTCTGGCTCAAACCGCTCACATGGAATGGCAACGATGCAAATGCCGCCATGTTTGTCAGTGCCGAATGCCCCAATCAACAGCTCTTTATATACAAGTACTGGAAACGAAACGAAATCTATTTCTATTATGCAGCGGATAAAGTCATCAGTCTGGCGACGGCTCCTATATCGGACTGGCAAGCGAATGAATGGCATCATATTGCCTGTACCTGGAACAAAACGGAAATGAAGCTTTATCTGGATGGGCAACTCCAAACAACTCTTCCGGTGCTTAAAATCGGCGAACAGAATTTTGATTTCCTGAATATCGGCACCTCAGACTGGCCAAATAAAACAGGTCAAAGCCTGATTGATGAAGTCATATATTATGACTCGGTTCTGAAAGCGGATGCCGTGCTTGCTGAATATCAACGCTTTAATGGAAAATTGGAACGTCGCATGGCACCGGTTTCCATCACCGTTGGCAAAACTTCGCCAGATCTTGATGGCAAAATTCAACCCTTCGAATATGCTTTCGCCGGCACTGGATTCTTCGATGTGCGTTCCCAACTAATTGCTCCCCAACAAACACGCTACTACCTGGCGCATGATGAACAGGCTCTCTATATTGCAACACTTACCCCTGCAGACAATGGCCTGATCTGCGAAAAAAAAGCCCATGACGACAATCTCTGGGAAGATGATTCCATCGAACTCTATGTCCTGACCGAAAAACTCGGAGATCAAAAATTTCAGTTTATTTTCAATGCCAATGGGGTTTTCTTTGATTCACGAAATAATAAGCCCAACTGGAATGCCGAAGGAATAGAATGCAAAAGCAAAATCTCAGGTAAAAACTGGATTCTGGAAATAAAAATCCCCTGGTCAGTTCTCGAACTTGACGGGATTCCGCCTGCCCTCAAAATCAATCTCTGCCGATCGTTCCAGAAAGCAGCTCTCTTTACCGCCATCAGTCCCAGCAATCGCTCCTATGCGGATCAACCGACAATGACGGCTCTATTTTTCCAGACTGGAGTGCCCCGCTTGGATCTGCTTTCCATCGGAAATCTCAACAGCAAGGAACTGGATTTCAAAGTGACAGCCCTTGCTGAGCAAGCTGGACACTTGCAGTTGCAACTGTCTACTGAAAATGCCGTGCTTCCCTTCCAATGGGAAAAAGAAGTTCAGCTTAACGCCAATATTCCAGAGCAGATCGCCTGCAACAATTCAGCCCTACCGGCTAATTCAAAACTTTCGATCCGGATTCAGCAGGAAGATAAGCTGCTTTATGATAACCAGATCACCTATAAGGATATCACGCCAGTCACCGTGCCCTTTCTCTATACCAATTCAGATACCAAGGTAATGCACCTGAGTTGTGCTATTCATCAACCCGATATTCAAGCCGAATTACGCATGCAACTGCAAAATCAGCAAAGTGAAATCGTCTTTGACCAGAAAAAGAGTATCAAGACGCAGGTTGCCAATTCAGAAGTCACTTTCAATATCGCTGAAATCAAACCCGGTTATTATCACATTCTGCTCAGCGGTATTGATGACCAAGACAACGTTTTTTATTCCAATACTGAGGATCTCAGAATTCCTGAACCAGAACCCGTTTGGACAAACTGCCAAGCCGGGCTCTCCGATATCGTCCCGCCACCTTGGACCCCCCTGATCTGCAGCGCAGATACGATCGCCTGCATGGGACGTATCTATCAGTTCGGTGGCAGGGGCCTGTTGCAATCGATCCGCTCACGTGGCAAGGAATTGCTCGCTTCCGATATTGTTCTGAAAATTAATCAAAAAACGGTTCCGTTTACAGTGCAACAAACCCGCGTCAGCAAAAATGGCTATGATGTAGAATACGAGCTGACTGCCAGCACCTCGGAAATCCAAATCACCGTACAGGTCTTGACCGAATTTGATGGCTACGCATGGTTTAAGCTCAACTATGAACCGCTGGAAAAATCAGCCACAATCAGCTCTATGACCTTGGAAATTCCGCTGAATCGGATCCAGATGACCATGTTTGATGACAACCGCGGCATTCTTTCCAAAATCGACTTAAACAAGGAGACTCGTCAACGCATTGC
This sequence comes from Lentisphaeria bacterium, assembly GCA_041670605.1. Taxonomy (GTDB): domain Bacteria; phylum Verrucomicrobiota; class Lentisphaeria; order Oligosphaerales; family Oligosphaeraceae; genus JAQVUB01. The sequence goes on along the minus strand of JBAXYW010000298.1, from coordinate 1,787 downwards.
CAATGACTTGAGTTCAATGCCTTTCTTCTGGATCGGCAGTGAAGAAGTCGGTTTAATGGGGGGCATGGCGAATCTGCGTGGTTGGCACGTTAAAGAGAAAAACAAATCCATGGAACTCGTTCTTGAGGATCAAGTCATCACCTCCATTTGGAATTTGGTGGATACTCCCCTGCAACTGAAAAATTCCCGCACCCTCGAATTCTATCTGCAGGCAACCCCAGTTAAGGATAAAAATAAAAACAGCCGTTCTTTCCGGGAAAGTAAAAATGTACTCGTTTGGACTACTTTCGGCAAAAAGTGGTTCGAATACCATATTGAACAAGACACGATGGATTTGGCAAGATTAGCTGCCATCAAACAAGAACGAGAAGCCCGGAAATGGAGGAATTTTTATTATATCGCACCGCATGGAGTCTCCCCTTACTCGCCGGACTGGCATTATTTCGCCTGGCTCTGGCATTCCCCATTACCCAACCTGGGCAATTACTGCGTTGATGGCAACATTCCAACCCGGGAACGCCGGAATAAGGTCGCCTTTACTTATGCTTGTTTCGATAGCAAATCCTTTTTTGATTACAAAATCTATGGGCTGGCAGCTTTAATTGCGAACCCGGAGTTCGGGATTGAAAACCTCTATTATGATTTGGCCTGGCCAAAATCCTGTAACAATGCCGCGCATGGCTGCGCATGGACCGATGACTTCGGCGTTAAAATGGCCTCTTTTGATATCAGGGGAACAAGGGAATTTAACAAACGAACATATCAGCTCTTGAAACAAAAAAATCCGGACGCTATGTTTACCTATCATCTGATCAGTACCCGCACGCCGGCAGATTCGTTTGCGGATATCCTCGTTCAGGGGGAATCTTATGACCGGGTCGTTGCGGAAAAAGAATCCTACTATGACGTTTTTACGCCGGATATGATGCGTATCGCATATAATTCCCGCTCCAATGAACAGGAAATCTGGCTGATCCCGCAATTCTTGCGAGCCCTGCAACTGTTCAATCCAAAACGCGCAGCAGAATGGCATTCCCCCCAGCCAAAAATGGATTATGCTTGCAAACATTTTCTCGGCTATCTGATGACCCATGATATCGGCTTCATGTACGGTTGGAGCACACGGGAACCTGGTACGACCCTATATGAAATTCAAGATCAGCTCATCTGGGATGAACACGTCGTCTTCCTGCCATACTGGAAACCGGGACCAGTTCAAAAAATCACACCAAATAACAATCGCATTCTGGTATCCGCTTACAGCCGAAAAGAAAAAGCTCTGCTGGCAATCTTAAATGATACCGACCTGGAAGAAGAAGTGAAAATCCAAGTCGATACCAGAAAACTCTTCGGAAAAACAGATACTTATACCGGAGTCGATGGCTTTGCAGAACAAGGATCCGAAACGAATTTCAAGATCATCGAAAACCAATTGATCCTGAAAGTGCCTCCACGCGGATTCCGTTGCATCTTCTTCCCAGGACAAAACAAAAAATAACTAGACTTGGAAAGCCTACGAAAATCTGAAAAACAGCCGGATTGAAAAATAATTTTCACAGGTTCACAGTACCTATAAACAACAAGGCGAATCCGTTCTCAGAAGATCGGGTTCGCCTTGCTTTTTCGAAACAACGCCTTCCGGAAAAACAAATACCAGCATAGCCTCAGACTTCCTGATCTCAGGGAATTAGGGTTTGTGGGGAAACCTGTTTTGGGTGCAATTCTCAAAAGTTGGCCATTGCGCTCGTGTTTTAGCGGGCATCTTTGCGCCGTAGGCGCTCAACCAT
>JBAXYW010000297.1:0-5417 GCA_041670605.1 Lentisphaeria bacterium | reverse complement strand
CTCACTTCGCTGGTCTTCCTGGCTTCCATCGGACCATCCTTTCTTGCTGGTAATCCATAACTCCTTGCATTTCAAAGCGTTAGCGCTTTGAAATAATATAATTCGCAAATAACTTGTTGTTAAATGATTATGAAAAAACAAAAGAGTTTTCAGAAAAAATAACTGCAAGCGGTTCAGCTTGCAGTTATACAAGTGTATAAACTGGTAAAATCGATGATTTAAAAAAAGCCACTTGGGGTGTTTTAAACCGCAAGTGGCTGAAATACAAAATATTAGATGTGATTTTCTTCAGGTTTTCCTAATTATTGGTTCAGTGTTTTTCCCTGCTTCAACTGCTTTTCCCAGGTTTAATCAGCAGGCAGACAATCAAGAAACTTGCTGATGACGGATTGAAGCTGTTTCCTCCATGCCGTGGAAGAGAAATTATGGTCGGCACCTTCGAGATACTGGATGCGGATTGGCAGCTGTTGTTCGCTGGCGTAATTGCCGAAATAGGCAGTCGCGGGCTTGGCATCCGGGTCGGCGCTTCCATAAAGCATCAATACCGGCAGATTTTTTCGCAGGCCTTTCAGAGGCGAACGGGGCGGGGCTTTCTTTTCCAGCCGGCTTTCAGAAGCCGTGGCCTTGGCGCTGCGGACTTTGAAATCCGCTGGATTCGGAGTTGTTCCGGCCTGTCCCTCTTTTTTCCGGTTGGTACCGCGTTTCAGCAGTGGGGAAAGAAGAACGCGCAAAACCTGCCCAAGGCGGACATCCCCTCGAAAGAGGCGTTTCCAAGTTTGCGGGTGGATTGCTTTCTGCCAATAGACCTTAAGAAAATAAAGGGTTCGGTTCAGATCCCGGGCAAAAGTATCCCCATCTGAAAATGGGTAAACGGAAAGAAGAATTAGGCCTTTGGCTTCCGGCAGGCGTTTCAGGGAACCAACGACAACATTACCCCCGGAACAAAGCCCGAGATAAAGCAGCTGCTTCAGACCAGTACGGGCTTTCATCACCTGTGTTGCACTCGTCAGATCATCCGCCATACTCAACAGGGTGCTCTGCAACCCTGCGCCCTCGCTTTCACCACGACCGGCAAAGTCAAACCGCAAAACGGCATAGCCAGCTTTCGCCAGGGCGCGAGCCAGCTCTGTCAACAGACCGCCCGGGCCGCAACGGTTGCCGCTCCAACCATGCGAAAAGATCACAGCGCCCCGGAGGGCTTTGTCAACAGGCAAGGTGAGAATGCCTTGGAGTTGCTGATGATGAGAAGCAAAACTCAGCGATTCCTCGGTGATATTGTCAGCAAGTTGCAGGGTAGAATTCAGCATAGCGGGTTCGCAAGGCGGGATGGACTGTCTCATTCCGGAGGATAGTATTTGGCGAAGAAGTCCTGTTGTTTTTTCAGGGCGTATTGTGCCGGTGCACCATCGCGTAAAACGAAATTATGGTCGCCACCGGGGACCAGTACGTATTCGTACTCCTTTTGCTGCTTCTGTAGTTTTTCTATCAAGTCGGCATGACTTAGATGGAAAACGCTGCCGTCATAGGCACCGCCCATGAAAAGCAGCAGCCGAGCTTGAATTTTTTCAACATGATGAATCAGGCTACGTTGCTGCAGGCCTCGCAATTGATCCGCGACCGGCTGATTGCAGAAGTCTTCCCAGGAAAGCCAGTTGTTGGCACCACGGCGCATCCGATCCCAATAATAGCGATGCGGGTTGACCAGCCAGGCATCATAGCTTACGGCGACCTTTGCCGCCGCGCCCGCCCTGGCAACCGTCAATAGGCCCACTCCCGCTCCAAAACTATGACCGACCAGCGCAAATTCATTTTCCTTGACATAGGGGAGTTTCCAGGCCGCAGCCAACATCGCCAGGCTGTCATCAACTTCGCCAGCCAGATTTTCGATTTCGCCATCCGAGACGAGTTCCTTACCATGGATCGGAAGCTGCATCTGGAACAAGGGTTCTCCGCGCAGAGCCGGTCCGATGACAACATAACCTTTGCGGACAAAATGTTCGGCCAGCCAATCGCAGAAATCATTCGGGAGGCCAAAGGCGGCGCCATGCTCATAAAGCACCAGACGATGTTTTTTTTCGGTGATTTTTTCCTTCGGGGAAAGCAGAATACCGTACTGACGCAGATTGGCGACTTGCCAGGCAACGACCTGTAACAGGACATCCGGAAAATTCTGCATACGCAATTCCGTCAAAATCGTGAATTCCGCTTTCGGGAAAGTCTTGCTTTGCAACGGCGGCAACGGGGTAAGATTGTCGAGCTTCTGCAGCCCCGTCCGCCATTTTTCGCGGGCTTCCTGGTTTTTATTCTGCGTATCGAGGAGTCTTCCGTCAAACCAGTCTTGGAGAGCCGCTGCGACATTCATTTCCGCCAGCAGCGGGTCTTTCAAGGCTGTAACAAGAGCCTTTTCATCCGCGTCAGAAATCCAGTTTCCCCAAGCCAGTTTTTCCAGGCCGGGACGCACTGTATCGCCGGCAGGAAGGCGAATTCCGCTCAGCAACAGGGCTATAAGTACAAGAATGTAACGCATAATTTCTCCTCGTTTGATCCGTCTGATGCCAGAAAAATGCGTCATGTTACATTTTTCCAGCAGGATTTGTCAGGAATTTTGCCAGGGGTTCGATGACGACATCGGACTCGTAATATTCCAACTGTCCCCAGAACGGCTTATCCTGAATCAGCAGGCTCTGACTATCGGGGTGCCAGGGCAGCAATTCCAGCAAAACCTGCCAGGTCGGCGGAAATTTGCGCGCTCCAGAGACCCGCAGCAGAAGAATCCGACATTCCGGGGGGCATTTCTTCAGAGATTGCAGAAGATTTGCGTTTCGCAACTGTTCTGCAAACTGGGGATTCATCGCGAATCCCGCAAAATCTGCATTTTCCTCTTTTTCCCAGCATTGGCTGGGGTTCGGGAATCCGGTTCCACCCAAAATGGCGGCTTTGATCCTCTGGCGTTTTTCCAGTTCGTCAAGGATTTCATTCCCGGAGAGAATCGGTTCGGCCAGTAGCAAAGCCTGAATAGCAATGTCGGCGGCACAACGAGTGGCCAACAGCGCGCCCGCCCGGACACCGAGCACGGCCAAGTTTGCAGCACCACTTTCATTTTTCAGGAATTGTGCAGCGAAAGCAAGTTCCTCCTGCCAACACTGCCATTGCGCCTGGCCAGATTCGCCGGCGCTGTCGCCGGTGCCGCTGAAGTCGAATTTCAGAACCGCAACCTGCTGTTCGGCGAGTTGGCGTGCCAGCCTGACCAGCATGCGAGCGGCGCAACGTTTCTCCTCCCCAAAGGGTTCGGCAATGACCAAGCTCCATTGAACACTTGCCTGTTCCGGCAAATACAACGAACAGAAGACCTGGCGGTTGCCAACCTTCAGATAACCGCGCGTTTCTCGCATAACTGCCTTATTTCACCTTTTAGCCAAACCTTATGGGCTTTTGCCGGAAGGTTTGCTGCTGATCACCTGCAACAGCCAGCGCTTCCGGCGGAACCAGTTGCCGAACAATCCGGCCATTGTACCCGCTGTAAAGATAACGCAGCAAACAGCAAAAAGATTGCCGAAACGGGTATAAAAAGTGTTGCCCCATTGGTCGGAGATCGGGAGGGCAAAACGGATCGTGCCCGCCACAAAGGGACTCCCGGTCTGCTCGTTTTTAAGAACACCGAGAATTTCGCCATTGGGTGAGATCATGCAGGTGTCGCTGTTATTTCCGGAGCGCAGGAAGGGACGCCGACATTCGACGGCGCGGAAGATCACATGGCTCAAATGCTGCCGGGCACCAGCACTTTCATTATACCAGGAATCATTGGTGATCGTCATCAGCATATTGGCACCACGCAGAGTGAAATTCCGGCTGATTTCCGGAAAAACATCCTCGAAACAGATATTGATACCGGCTCGGGCGCCTTTCGGCAGTTCAAATAGGGTATAGGCCTGGCCAGGCGTCAGATCACGCCCCATGCCAATCCATTCAGCCAGCCAAGGCAGATATTTCGACCCGGGAACATATTCGCCAAAAGGGACCCGGTGCATTTTATCATAATAGGCTAAAATACGCAGTTCTTTATCGAGCAGAAATGCACTGTTAAAGAGGGCGACCTGTTCCGGATTCTCCGGAGCGTACCGATAGTTCGTGGCACCTAAAAGGAGAGGTATTTGGAGGTCGGTTTGAAGTTTTCGCAGTGCGTTCTGGTAGGCGGGATATTCCAGGGAAGCCGGGACGGCGCATTCCGGCCAGACGATCAAATCCGGCTTGGCACCCATCGGGGCTTCAGCTCTGGTCAAAGAAATATAAGCCTGCAGAGCCTGGTGGAATTCCTGTTCTGTCCAATCCCGGCATTGTGGCAGATTGCCTTGTACAGCCATGGCAATCAGGACAGGCGTCTTTTCCTCCGGAACGGCTTTGGCTTGACTGCCCCACCAGCAGACTGGCAGCAAAAAAATTCCGCTCAGCAGAAAATGCCAGGGAAACATGCGGCCATGAGCGCTGAATTTACGGCGCAGGGCTTGGCAGAACTCTGTTGTCAGGGTCAGGTTGACCAGTACAATCAAGAAGGAGATGCCGTACACTCCAGTGTAGGCTGCAGTCTGCAATATGCCAATACGTTCAAATTGGCTGATGCCGAACTGATTCCAGGGAAACCCAGTGAACAGCCAGGAACGCAGCCATTCCAGGGCGCACCAGGACGCCGCTCCGAAAAAGCAGAGAAAAAAGGTTTTCGGCAGGGCATGGATATAAAGCAAACCGGCGCCTGGAAATTCCTGGGAAGCGGGCTGGCGCAGAGTCCAAATGGCGGAACTGAACAGAAAATACCAAGCCATCGGAAACAAGGCGCAATATAGAGCCAACAGCCAGCCGGCCGCAAAGCCGACTTCATTGAGCCAGAACAACGAACTGGCAAAATGCACATAACCCCAGAGAAAGCCGACCAGCAGACGTTCCCACCAAGAAGGGGGCTGCGGAATCAGCAACAGGGGAATCAGGGCAAACCAGATCAACCAGTCCCAGCTAAGCGGAGGAAAAGCGGCGCTGAGTAACAGACCGGATACAATAGCCGCCAGACAACGCCAGATCAGCAGGCAACGAGCCATGATGGCAGGGTCTGGCTCAGCCTGTTCTGGAATATTCGGATGATTGTTGGTGTTCAAAGGCATGGTAGGGGACGGGGACGGGGAATTGTAAGTTGTAAGTTGTGGGGGACGGGGACGGGGACGGGGAATTGTAAGTTGTAAGTTGTAAGTTGTAAGTTGTAAGTTGTGGGAGACGGGGACGGGGACGGAGGAAGTGCGGAGTGCGGAGTGCGAAGTGCGGGAGACGGGGCAGGACATACGTCCCATGCGTCACATACGTCCCATGCGTCACATACGTCCCATGCGTCACATACGTCCCATGCGTCCCATGCGTCACATACGTCCCATGCG
>JBAXYW010000296.1:0-5496 GCA_041670605.1 Lentisphaeria bacterium | reverse complement strand
AATTTATTCCATACTTCGATGAACTGCCGCCGGCTACAAGCGACATTAAAAATGTCTATGTGAGCGCATATCGCAAGACGAATCACGATGTGTTGCTGTTTATCGGAAATATTTCGCTGAAAACAGCGAATGCCACCATTACGATCGACTTCAAACGGCTTGGGGTCAACCCAAAATCCGTCATAGACCATGTTTCCGGCAAAGAATTAAAGCTTGATAACAACAACCTGAAATTGGAAATTGAGGACGAAGGCTACAGAATGCTCCGTATCGAACACTCCCAAGTGCCCGAAATCAATATCTGGGGATAATCTCCTTTTTTGATGTAAATTAATAATGGAAGCGGTTGCCTGAAGAAAATTGTCGTTGGAAAGGCAGAAAATTTGATACGGGTCCCATGCCAATAGACGAAAACAGCAAAGAAGCGTTTATCCTGCACATCGATGAGGCATTGATGCAAGGGATAAAAAGTGTCTTTTTTTCGCCTTTTCAGCAAAACCTCTCGGGTAATCTTCCAGGGCAGCCGCGGTTCGATATTGTGCTGTCCGGCCGGAAACATATGCGCTATGCCGGATTGCAGAAGATACACGACATCTATCTCAGTGCCGGAGATGTCCACTATACACCATCCTTTGCTGTAAAAATACCAGTTTGGGATGAATTTCACCGCATGATTTCGCTTGTTTTTGTCTCGGAGTTCATTCGCATCACGTACATAGACTACAATGAAATCAGCGACTACTTTCAATACCACGGCGCAAAAATATTCTATCATACGTTCCATCCTCTGTCGTTGCCTGGGTACTTGTGCCTGCAAGCACTGGACGCCTCTTTGCAGGATAAAACCGTTCCGCAATTTCGAAACGCTTTAGTTGAGACAATCTTAACATTGATACGCGAAATTCTGATCCTTGATTCAGAAAAACAGCTGTCTGCCAGTCAATCAACATATAGAAACATTATGTTTTATCTGCACAGACATTATTTGGATCCAATAAACAGGGAAAGTGTGGCATCCAGTTTTGGGGTCAGTCCATCATACATTTCCCGGCTCTTCAATAAATACTCATCTTGTTCATTCAACAAACTATTGCAAAAATTGCGCTTGAATCATGCGGCGACGATACTGACCAACGAAAAATATGCTATCAGCGAAATTTCAGATATATGCGGATATTCGTATCCGACTTTTTTCAACAACGCATTTAAGAAATACTTTGGAATGTCACCGCAAAAATACCGTCTTGCGCAGTATTCGATGCGAAACGCCTAAATTTTTCATGACTTTGCATTTTCTTCCATTTTGTTTTTTCATTTTGTCTGTATAGTGTTGTTTTTCTTTAATTCCAGATGGAGAAAACCATGGCACGTCTTGACACTTCAAAGATCTTTAGAACTGCGTATGAAAATGGTATTGTTGTTCCTGGTTTCAATATTCCGTATTTGCCGATGATGGAGCCGGTTGTCCGGGTCTTGCACGATTGCAACAGTTTTGGACTAATCATGGTGGCCAACCTAGAATTCCATAAATTTGAGGCCGGCAGTTTGGCGGCAATCCGGAATGAATACGAAAAAGTCAAAGATGAAAAGCATACGCGATTGCATCTGGATCACGACCCGGTGATCGATGAAGATGACCAGCGCATCGATTTCCTTTCGATCATTGGCGAAGCCCTGCAACTGGGATATGAATCGGTCATGGTCGATGGATCGCGTCTCAGCCTGGATGAAAACATCGCCATGACCTCCCTGGTGATCCAATTGACGGCAGGAAAGGTTCCTGTTGAAGCAGAACTGGGAGCGGTCATGGGGCGCGAGGCCGGCTCTCTGCCCCCGTATGAAGAACTCTTCATCAGCCGCAAAGGATTTACCGCACCGGAAGAAACGGCTCGTTTTGTCAGGGAAAGTGCCTGTTCATGGCTTTCGGTGGCCATCGGCAATATCCATGGCGCAATTTCAGCAGCAGGAAAGCAGAAAGACAAGCCACAGGCAAGAATCGATATCAACCACCTGAAACGGCTCAAAGACGCAGCAAACATTCCCCTGGTTCTGCATGGCGGCACCGGAATCCCAAAAGAATATATCCAAAAGGCTGTCGCCAACGGTATCGCCAAAATTAATGTGGCAACCGCAATCCGGCAACCTTATGAAAGAAACCTTGACAAGAGAATCAAGGCTGCACAAAACGCGGTCTATGAAACAACATGCGAACTCCTTAAAAGTGAATTGTCAATCGGTAATAGCGCCAACTTCTTCAAATGATGAGGGAAAGAATGAAACATCAAACAACTTTTGCACTCTTTTTCGGAAACCGGGGATTCTTCCCGGAAACCCTCATCGATGAGGCCAGAACGGAAATCAAAAGCCGTCTGGATGAACTCGGCTTCAACTCCATCTCAATGGATAAATCGCTGACACGATACGGAGCCGTCGAAACCATTTCCGAAGGATGCGTGTTTGCAGCAAAAGTGGATGGTGTCAATTTTTGGTTATGAGGATTTTATTGTGTTATAATTGATTTGAAATGGGTATTGGGGGTATCAAAATGAGTATGTTTTTTTCACTTCCGTTGCGGGGTGTGATTCCTCCGCTGGTTACTCCGTTGCAGGATGCTGATACTCTGGATCAACCGGGTTTGGCGAACTTGGTAGAGCATGTTCTGTCTGGTGGAGTCAGCGGTCTGTTCCTCCTTGGCAGCACCGGCGAGGGACCCAGCCTCTCCAAGCCTCTCCAGTACGAGTTCATCACCGAGGCCATGATGCTGATCAATCACCGTCTCCCGGTGCTGGTTGGCATTAGCGACACCAGCTTCTCCGAATCCCTGAAGCTGGCCGAACACGCTGCCGACGCCGGCGCTGACGCCGTGGTGCTGGCGCCTCCCTACTATTTTCCCTCCGGCCAGCCCGAACTCCTCGAATACCTGGAGCATCTGGCCCCCCATCTGCCTCTGCCCCTCTTCCTTTACAACATGCCCAGCATGACCAAGGTCAATATCGAGGTTGACACCCTGCGTCGAGCCTCCGACATCAAGAACATCGTGGGCTTCAAGGACAGTTCGAGCAACATGATAAAATTCCATGAATACCTGACCGCTATGCGCGACCGTCCCGACTTTTCCCTGCTCATGGGCTCCGAAGAACTCATGGCCGAAGCCGTCCTTTTCGGCGGACACGGCGGCGTGGCCGGAGGCGCCAATATCTGCCCCCGCCTCTTCGTCGACCTCTACAACGCTGCAAAAAAACACGACGTGGACCAAATCACCAGGCTCCAGGAATGCCTTTTCGTCCTGCGTCGGCTCTACAGTTGCGGCCGTTACAGCTCCACCTTCATCAAAGGTGTGAAATGCGCCCTGAACCTGAAGGGCATCTGCAGCGACTGCATGGAACAACCTTTCCGCGCCTTCCTTGAACCAGAACGGGAACAGGTTCGTGAACTACTGGCAAACTTCGAAAAAAAGTATCCCGAGTTTGCGTGAACCAGGAGAATGATGATGAACTCAAAGCTTGTGATTGGTCTGGACTTCGGCACAGATAGTGTCCGTGCGTTACTGGTGAACACGCTGAACGGCGATATCGTATCCGAAGCAGAACACAGGTATCAACGCTGGGCTGACCAGCAGTTCTGCGATAGTGCAAACTTCCAATTTCGCCAGCATCCGCAGGATTACTTAGACGGTTTGACCTCGGTCGTGAGGAAAGTTGCACGTGGTATTGAACCGGAACAGATCGTCGGAATCGGCGTTGACACCACCGGTTCAACTGTATGTGCCGTGGATCGAGAAGGCACTCCGCTGGCGCTGAAAGCCGAATTTGCCGAATCCCCTGATGCCATGTTTCTTCTGTGGAAAGATCACACGGCAATTGCCGAAGCCGATGAAATCAATCGCATCGCCTCCAATTGGGAAAAAGACTACCGCCGATACGTGGGCAGCACTTACTCATGCGAATGGTTTTGGAGTAAAATTCTGCACGTTCTGCGGAAGAACCCCGAAGTCGAAAAGGTTGCGTTCAGCTGGGTGGAACACTGCGACTGGATCGTGGGAGAGCTCACCGGCAACACCGATCCCTTGAAAATGAAACGCTGCCGCTGTGCTGCCGGACATAAAGCCATGTGGCATTCCGAATGGGGCGGTCTCCCCCCGAAAGATTTTCTTGATGCCGTAGATCCGCGTCTGGGCAGGTTACGGAATTGTCTCTATACCGAAAGCCAGACCGCGGATCAGCCAACCGGAAAGCTATCTCCAAAATGGGCAAGGATTTTGGGGCTTTCTCCTGAAGCTGTGATCGCCGGCGGACAGCTTGACTGTCACGCTGGCGCCGTAGGCGCGGGAATTCTGCCAGGGAAACTGGTAAAAGTAGTCGGTACCTCAACCTGCGATATCCTGGTGGGGAAAACTGATGCCAGCTGTGTGCGTGGCATCAGCGGCCAGGTCGAAGGGTCTGTCCTGCCCAATCTGACAGGATTCGAAGCGGGACAATCCGCATTCGGCGACATTTACCGCTGGTTTCAACAATTCCTTTCCGCATTTGGAGCTGGAATATCCATTGCAGAGATCGAAGAACGTGCCGCGTCTATTTCTTCTGAAGAAGTCAACAATGTGCTGGCTATCGACTGGTTTAACGGGCGCCGTTCTCCGGACGCCAATCCGCATTTACAGGGGGCTATATTCGGCCTGACGCTCAGCACCACGACAGAAATGGTTTACCGCGCCCTGGTCGAGGCGACATGTTGTGGCGCACGGCGGATTGTAGAACGTTTCACGGAAAGTGGACTTACTGTCAACTCCATTACAGCGGTTGGCGGTATCGCACGGAAATCTCCCTTTGTCATGCAGACCATGGCCAATATCTTGAATATGCCCATTGAGGTTCTTCGTTCCCCGCAGGCGTGCGCTCTGGGCAGTGCTATGAATGCTGCTACAGCCGCAAAGATTTATCCTGCTCTCGAAAAAGCTATGAAAGCCATGCATCCTGGCTGTGACCGGAGTTATACTCCTTGTGAAAAAGACGTAGCGGAGGGCGAGAAAAAATACCGGAAATATCTTATAGCTGCTAAGCTGGTGGAGGATTTTCAGTAAGTTGCTTCACAGGAAGTTGTGAAGAAACTGCAACATTTTTATATCAGGCAAGTGTGCGTTTCCATTTAATTAGACCCCATCCAAAAAGGTTTTTTACCTTTTTTTTCACAGCCGTCCCATAGCCACTGAAATCACCGGATTTGTGGGCGCAATCAAGCACAACGGTGCCAAATTTTACAAGACACCTTTTTTGTGTGTAGAAAAGTTTGTCGCCGCCGAGTTTATTTGGCGGGAATTTGCCGGTTTGGAGTGGCGGGGCCTAAATCCTATTCTGTGATCGGGCTTGGCCATTTTCTTTGAATTTTCTTGCAAAAAGCTTCAGAAAAATGATTTTCTTCCCTTATTTTGCTTTTTCTTGCGTTTTTTCTTTGCCTTTTCTTCCTGATCGAGCCTCCTTTCCTCTTTTCCAACTACATTTT
>JBAXYW010000295.1:0-5499 GCA_041670605.1 Lentisphaeria bacterium | reverse complement strand
GGTAGAAATCCGGCAGGGCTATTTCAGCAGGGGCGAAGACTATTCTCTGCGCGTTCGAATTCAAAACAGCAAGGCCTTGCTGACGATTAAAGGCAAGCCCACCGGCATTACGCGCCAGGAATTTGAATATGAAATTCCCCTCTCCGATGCGCAGAAACTCCTGCAAGAATTCTGCCAGAACCGGATCATTGAAAAAACTCGCTATTACATTCCGTATGCCGGGTTTACTTGGGAAGTCGATGAATATCGTGGTGGAAACTTGGGGTTGCTGACCGCTGAAATCGAATTACCGTCAGAGCAGACTGAATTTGCCAAACCGGCTTGGCTGGGACGGGAAGTCAGCAACGATCCCCGTTATAGCAACGAGAGCTTGGCCAGCCATCCCCTGCCCGAAGCCTGCGAATACTAATGAAGCTCAGGCTAGGCAGGCGGCTTATCCTCAGAGTTTCAGCATTTTGAGTTTTTCGTTGTCCACGATTTCAATCATCTGCCCGGTTTTGCGCGCTTCGGCGGCCATTTCGATGGCCTTCTGCAGGGGGGGCACCATGGTACGGACGGCATCATCCAGATTCAGGCGCCCGATTTCGACGCTGGCTTTTTCCGGATAGCCCATGACGCCGACCTGGACTTCCGGGCGCTGTACGGTATTGCAGATTTCGGCTCGGAGGCCGGAGAAGCAGGTTCGTTTCTGATAGGCATCCGGGTCGTCGCGCAGGAGTTCTGCGATTTCCGGGGTATCCATTTCGAGTTGATCGAGCATAGCCAGATTCGGGCGGTTGGCTAGGATCATTGAGGTTTCCGCTTTTCCGGCATGCCAGTCATGTTCGGCTAGGGACTCTTTGGAGCGTTCCGAGAAGTCATTTCGACGCAGGAAGAGGATCATGGCTTTGTGCAGTGCGGGATTGAGCCATTTCTGAATACGCAGGGATTCTTTCAGATGCAGCAGGCTTTCGCTGCCGCCATGCCCAGGCGTGATCAGAATATTCAGAAAGCCTTGCAACACCAGGGATTCGACGATATCGCAGACCATATTTGAGAAATTATTGGGTTTGACGTTGATTGTACCGGGCAGCATGCCGCCGGAAAAGCAATAATTCAGGCAGGGTGCAACGATGCAGCCCAATTTTTCGGCCAAGGCATAAGCGAGGACTTCGGCGTTGTGGATATCAGTGCTCAGGGGCAGATGATAGCCGTGCTGTTCGACGACTCCGTAGGGGAAAATAATCGTCTGATTCTGTTTAAGATACTCGCGGACTTCTTTGACGGACATTTCGGCCATGGCATACTTCATGAGAAAGAACCTTTCGTGAATTTTATTTTTATGAGATCGCTACGGGACTTATTTTACAGAACCTGCGGTCAGGCCTCTGATGATGTGTTTTTGAGCCAAGAGATAGACGACGATCAACGGAATTATCACCAGGAGCAGGGCGGCGCAGACGGCGGTAATGCGCAGATCATGTTCCCCCTTGAATTCCGTGATAGCCAGCGGTATCGTCTGGCAATTTGGCCCGAGTAAGGTCAAGGCAAAAGCATATTCATTCCACATCGTGAGAAAATTGAAGATCAGAACGGTGCTCAGGGCGGGTTTTGCCAACGGCAGGCCGATATGCCAGAAGGTTTGCCAGCTGGAACAGCCATCCAGTGCGCCGGCATCCAATAATTCTTGAGGGATTGCCTCAAAGGCTCGACGCAGAATCAGGATGCTGACCGGCAGAGCGAAACCGGCATAGGGGCCGATCAGAGCCATCAGGCTCCCTTTCAGGTTCAGATAATCTGCTCCCAACAGCTGATTCAGGGGAATTAGGGTGACATGCACGGGGATCATCATGCCGAGGAGAAAAAGGATAAAGAGCGTATTGGAACCACGGAATTTGAAGTGGGCGAAGGCAAAAGCGGCCAGCGCAGCTGCAGCAATTGCCAGCAGGACAGCCACAATGCAAAGAAACAGACTGTTTTGATAGGCCTGAACAAAATTCCCACTGTGCAAGACTTCACGTACGTTTTGAAGAGTCCAAGCAGCCGGCAGTCCCAGCGGGCGCTGCTGGGCATCTCCCTCGGTGCGGAAGGCAGTGAGTGTCATCCATAACAAGGGATAAGTTGTGAACAGCAGGAAGATCAGCAGCAGCAGATGTCTCCAGAAGAATCCAGGGGAGTGGTATTTCATAAGGCAGGTAAAATTCGTAGTTACTGCGGATCGGGTTTTCGCAATTGCAATGGGGTAACAATCAACAATGCGAGCAGGAAAAGGAGGACTGCGACGGCGGAGCCGTAGCCGTAGCGTCCCTGGTTTTCATCGAACGCCAAGCGGTAGACATAAGTCGCTAAGACTTCGCGGGAAGTTTCCGGCAATCCAGCGCCCATCAGATAAACCAAGTCGAAGTATTTCAGTGAGCCGATAATGGACAGGGTGGCTGCCACTGCACAAATGGGTTTCAGGCAGGGCAGGATAATTCGTCGGCAGAGTTGCAGTTCTGACGCGCCATCCAGTCGAGCTGCTTCGTAGAGTTCTTCTGGAATGGTGGCCAGTCCGGCCATGAAAAGGACGGTATGGAAGCCGATAAACTGCCAGCAGATCGTGACAAAGATCCAGATCATCGAGGTGCTTGGGCTTGCCAGCCAGGCATAAGAAAAATCCGGATTGAAGCAGCGTACGAGTGCAGTAAAGATCCCATTTTGTGGTTCGTAAAGATATTGCCATAGTACGGCGATAGCTGCTGTCGGGATAATCATCGGAGTGAAGAAAGCTGTTCGGAACAAAGCTCGTCCCCGGGTTGGGTAATTCAACAGCAGTGCGATTCCGAGAGCGATAGGTAATTGGATCAGCAGGGAGCCCAGTAGAAGAAAGGCATTGTTTCGTAAAGCCAGCCAGAAGATTCGGTCGGAAAGCAAGAGGCGGAAGTTTTCCAGGCCGCAGAATTCCGCTTTCAGCAGGGGGCTTTTCCAATAAAAGAAACTGTTATGGATGGATTGTCCGACAGGGGTCAGCACAAAAACTCCATACAACAACAGGGCTGGTAGCAGGAAAAAACAGAATTCCAGTTTTCGGAAGGGGCTTTTCCGAATTTGTTGAGGGATCTGGTTCATGATAGGAATTAAAGCGGATCCGAATCCGGGCACTGGCGTTATTTTTTTACCGGTATTTTCAGATTCAATTGATGCTGGGGCAATTCTCCCCAGCTATCCGAGAGAGCCAGGGCAGCAAAACAATGCTCCACCTTGAGGATTTGATCGGGCTGAAAAGTGCGGCTGAATATCTGTGTGTTCCCTGGAGCAATTGCCCCGAAATAAAACAATTTCCCATTTAACCATGATTCCCGGGAAAAGGTGCGTCCCAGCAGGCAGCTTGTTTCCCGCATGCCTGCATTAGTGATTTTGACGATGATGGTAAAAAGCATTCCGGGTTGAATCTCCAGCGTGTTGAGAAAATATTCAACCTTCAATTTTTGTCGTTCGGGTTCGCTTGTGCGCTGATAAAAATCGAGATTAAAGGCGACAAGAAGGTCGTTGAGGCTCTCTTCGTCCAGGTTTTTTTCATCGGTTTTAGGGCGTCGCGGCATTGTCCTGTAAATACTCAATTTACGGTTGCCAAGCAGGGCATGTTCAATGTCAAGATCGAGCTGGCGTTTATTCAAATTATCAAAAAAATCGAGGATATCCAACCCAGACTTTGCATTGGCTACAATGATGCCCTGTTCATCGGTCTGGAGTGCTTTGCCATTGATTAGAAACGTATCATTGGCGAAAAAACCGTCTTCTTTGATTTCATTTCGAATATTTTTTTCGCCTTCCCAGAACTCGCCGGGCAACAGGCGGAACTGGTAGGATCCTGTCGTTTTCGGCGTATTGTCGTCTCCTTCCGCGTTGATTTGCTCGAGCATTTCATAAATTCTCACTTCATGATAGGTATAATAATACTGGCGCTTGAATTGCAGGCAGGGAAACGAGTCCGCGCCGGGCTTCAAAGTACAGACATACTGCTCACTTTTTTCAGTCTTCCGAATTTCCGTGCGTAAAAAATTACCGCGACTTTTTTCCTGAGCGGTGAGCGGCCACTGTAACAGAATACAAGTCAGCAGCAAGCCAGCGATTTTACAAGCGATTTTCAACATTTTTGAGTTCCTTTATAAGATCAGGCTGGCGGCATCCGTATCAAGCGCAAAGAATCACCAGCAGGGGAAGTGCTTCATGGCGTTTCCAGCAATTCGGCTTGCAGGCGTTGCAGGCGTTGCTGACGGCCCGTCCGTGCAGGGGTAATGATGAGAAAGCCCAGTTGCGGGTAGACGGCATTTTTCAGTTCGCCAACCAGGCCGCTGTCCGGTGACGCGCTGAGGACTCTGCGGGGGTCCCAGACGGTATAAAGGCTGATGCCGAAACGTTTCTGGGCTTCGAGTTCTTCCCAATCAGGAGACCACTTGCTGCGGCACCACACTGCCAGGGGAGGGATCAACCGCTTTCGCTCTGCCCAGGCGAGTTCTTTTCGTTCCGGGATACTATAAGGAAAGCCTTCAAATTTGCTGAACCCCTGGCAGAATTCTTCTGCCTGATCGATGGTGATATTCCCCTGCGGTGGGTTTTGTTCGAGGGCATTTCCGGGTTGTTGCCCCTCTTTCCCAAAAGCCGAGATCGCTTGAAAAACGGCAGCGGAAACCGGATTTTCACTGATGTAAAAGGCTTGTTCACGCAGTCCTATCAGCACCATTTTCATCCCAGTATTAGTGATAAATGAAGGTGGTGGAGGAATGGAGGCCATCGTTTTCTGCAATTCACGGAGTTGACTTTTCAGGACGTCCTGCATGGTATCCTGTTCCGTGCCGATTTCTTTTAATTTTAGCAGGTAGTGGTTGATGTAAGTCACTTCTTGGGGTAACAAATCATGATTTCCACCCATCAGATTGATCAGCCCAATCAACTCCACCTGACGGGCACGGGAATTTTGAATGGAACTGTCTAGGCGACGAAAATTTTTGCCAATTCTGAGGCATTCTTTGACCTGCGCATCATCCCCGGGAATTTGTCGCAAAGTCCTGCTGCCCGCCAGATTTTTTTCATATTCCCGGGTATTGTTTGTGTGAGCCTCTTGTTCATATTTGAACAGGTCGCTGACTTTCATCACACTCGTCTGCTCCGATCGGGTCTGGGCAGACAAAAACAAAGGGGCTGCCAGAAGTAAAAACATCCAATAAAAAACAGTTCGCATATTTTTTCCTGCTTGATTTTTTTTACATGAGGCTTGAAATACTTTACACGATCGACGAAGGACAGTCAATTGTGGGTGCAGTTCCTAAAAGTAGGTAGAAGTTATCCAAAAAGAATGAAGTGAGCTGTGTACTGGAGTACGGATTACGATTCTCTGGCGGTGGTGGAGGATGCTGCTGGTATGAATTGTGGTTCTCTTGCGGGGGGAAGGCGGCTGGTTCGGTTTGTGGTTATCAGGTTTGCTGCTCGACTTTAATTTGCGGTGGGCTTCACATTTTGAAATACATTGACACCCGCATT
>JBAXYW010000294.1:0-5529 GCA_041670605.1 Lentisphaeria bacterium | reverse complement strand
TTATATCATCGGCAGGCAAAAGGGTGGAATCCTACGGTTTTCCATCACGCTTCCTCACGTCTTGATCAAAAACCGGAACTTTTAGATGACAGAAAACCCGGAACTTTTAGATGGCGTCTAACACTAAAGCATCTTGAGTGAAGCATTTTTGGAATTATATGTATTTTGCCGTTTTTATTTTGTTTTGTTTCAGATGTAATTTTCCCATTTTTCACTTTCCATGCTTCCCAAAATTGAAATTCAATTCTTTTAGATATTTTCTTTGTCCTACTTGGCAAAATCTCGGGCCTGAAAATTGACAAAAACTACCGTAATCATTGAGCGGAAAAAAGCAAGGAACTGGCATGATCGACTGGGAATGGCACTAAGGAATGGGGGCTTAAGCAGCGGGTGAGTTTATGGATAGGACGATAGAGGTCTATGTAGTAAAAAAGAGATATCGAGTCAATCATCTAGCCTGATGAAAAAGCAGATATCGTCATATTTACTTTGGAAATTATAATATCTTGGGCTAAAGACGCGAACCATTTTTGCTGTGGATGTTCTGTTGTTCCATCTTGGGTTCACATATTCCCTGCAGTCACAGTCTTCAGTTGACCTGTCGTTATCGCTGCCGTCCTTTGCGGCGCCATTGCGGACGAACTGTATCTCAAATTCAAAAGCGCCGACCTCATATTGCAGTGTTTTCTGTGTAAATGGATCCAATGGCAGAGAGGACATCGTTTCGGGATAGCTGCCGGTTTGCAGCCTGAGCTTCTCCGCATCAAGCAGCACCCTCCCGCATATCGCCAAGGTGTTGGCCTGCTTGACATATCGCTTGATGTGGTCAATTTCCCTTGCGGCAAACGTGTCGCCGGAATAGCTTGAAGGACGGTCTCCCTCTGCCTGGAATTCCCCCAGAACCTCCAGTGCTGTCCTGGCTTGAGCAGAGGCTGGCCACCAGGCCTGGGGAAAGAACCAGCGCAGTTGGCTCAGTTCTGCTCCAACGGAGATTGGAGCATCGTCCAGCCTATGGGCAATTCCTTCGAGAACAGCGCACCAGCGGACTATCGCCTGCAAACGTTTGCGCTCTTCCATCAAGCCGCTCTCTTCTTCAAGTTTACGAAACAACTCACGTTGCGAGTCTATCCATGGCCGATCAGCCAGTCCAGACTCGATGAACCGGCACAATGCATTCAGGTATGACATCCGCGCTGCCAAATATGCCGGCAAATCTTTTTTATACAGATATGAGCATATCTTTTGCATGCGTGCCAAAAGAAGACAGGCCTGGGTCGCATCCCCTGCCTCCAACGCGAATCGCAACTGCCACAACTGCGCTGTGAAACACGTATGAAAAATCTTGCTGTCAGGATAATCATCTCCCATTAATTCACATGCCGCAAAATCATGATAATGCCGTGGCACCGGAGGAATTTCATCATCAAAAAATTCGTTAATGAACTCAAGTTTCTTTTGACTCAAATAGAATGTCGCCCATTTTTCAAGAAGGCAGTCCTCCCATTCACTTGTCAGAGGATCTATCTCATTAAACGAACCGAGATAGAACTGGTCTTTCCACTCCTGCCTCAGAATGACTTTTTCCGAAGCCCGTTTCAATTCCCGCCATGCCCGTTCATCGTGTTGATAGTCATTATTGGGTTCTTCGGCCTGATTCTGCGGGAAGATGGTTTTGCCCATATGCCGTTCCAAATCCTGACACAAATGCCTGTACTTAGCTTCTTCAAACAAGGCAAAGGGCAATGATACAAGATAAACGAGCAGACTGAGAGCCAACACGAAAATCGTGCGTTTACTGAGTAACTCCTTGTAGGAAACCTTCCAGAAGCGGCATAAAGCCTGCGCTTGAAGAACGTAACCGGCAAAGAGGCACAGAAATGTAATGATTGCCAGCCATTTCCATCCCACTCCGGAAATCTTGATAAAATCCCGGATTGCACTCAGCCATTTAAAATCGTGATACTGGACAAGGGGAAGTGGTCCCGCAGGAAGTTTATCGAATGTAACAAAGAATGGCAGAACTCCATAGGCAAACATCAGACATAGTCCGGTAAATCCCATCGGCCATAAAAGTACGATCGCCAGACTTTTCCACTTTGCGCCACATGAAGGAAAGAGAAAAGCGCTTCCGAACAGGAAAAGAAAAATGCAAAAAGTAAATATTGAAAAGCTTTCAGGTAAAATGAAAAAATCGAGTCTTGCCAAGAATTCAATAGTAAAGACAGGTGGCAACAGGAAGAGTAAGTAAATAAAAGCCCATCGCAACAAGCGCTTTGGCCTGCGAGTTAGTAGAGAAATGGTCTGTCCCAACGATTTTGCGTAGACGAATAGCGTGTATAAGGGAATGCCTACAATAATGAACGGAATCGAAACGACCAGTGTTCCATGAAATACCCAATTCATCAAACCTTCATTGCCCATCAGGACACAAAAAAGAGTAAAATATATCCACGGAAGAGCCATGAGCATGGTCATGCCGAGAAAGGCCCCCTGGGCAGGCCTATCCCAGAAAAATAGTCTTGCTAGGAATTTCTTCATTGCCATGACTCATGAGAGATATAAAATGTTAGAGACAATAGCCCGTTCTATTCGAAACTCATCGTCGGGTTAGTCACCATGTTGAACAGTGAAGTGGCCCCCAAATTAAGGACAAACAGCCACAAATTATCAATAGTCTCATGGATTTACGCAGGCATTTGGCTGCGAAGCCGCTGTGTCCTACTTGGCAAAATACCGGGACTGAAACTTGACAAACAACACCTTACAACTTGAGCGGAAAAAATCAAGGTGTTGGCCAAGCGCGACTGGTAATGGCACTAATGAATGGGAACTTGGGCCGCGGGTGAATTTTCCGATAGAACGGAGGGGAAAGGTATCTTGGCAGGTTCTACCTATTCAGACTTTTGAACAGACAGCTTCTCTATGTCTTCGTCAGCCGTTGACCACGCCTGAATATCTCCGCTATCAAATTCTACGAGGAATCCCCCTTCACACAAGGCGTAGTCTGCAGCTTCGATGTCTCCAGGCTGAAACACTTTGGCTATGACGCCTTGCTCCCGGCCGTTCACAAGAACGCGATCTCCAGAGCAGATTTCAACACCGTCCGGGTAGAGTAAGTGATTGTCGCTCATATCTGTCCTACTTGGCAAATTACCGGTCCGGAAACTTGACCAAAGCTAATTTACTCCTTGAGCAGGAAAAATCCAGGAACTGGTATGCTCGACTGGTAATGGCACTAAGGAATGGAAACTTGGGCTGGGGGAGAGTTACTCCAGCCGGATGATGAGGCGGAGATCATCTTTGGCCTTTTCCTCAGAGCCATACTCGGGATTATTTTGGATTCCCCCATCGTCAATGCGATCCGGACCTATACTCCAGATCTGAACGGCTTCGATACTGCGCTGTTCCATGATCATCTTATACTCCGGTTCAGATGCAAGAGAGGCTTCGTCCATATCAACGGAATCAGCGTTCGGCCCGGTCTTTTTGAAAACAGGAACGGAGACAACGCATGCTCCCTTTTTATATCGCAACGGTTCTCCGGAAAACGGGTCCAGCAGAAGATGGTTCATCTGTTTAGGATAACTGCCGTCTTTGCGCTTTATCAGTTCAGCTTCAATGAGTCCACGCAGAATGCGCAAATCTGCAATGGCGGCAGGGAACTTGCGGGTTCCGATAGTGCGCAAAGTGCCTGATTGCATGGAAATAAACAGATTATCGCTTTTATGATCAGGGAATTCAGACCAGTCGGAAATCATATATGCTCGAACCAGCCCTTCGGCATTACGGGCGACATTCCACCAGGCATGCGGCAGAATCCAACGCAAAGTACTCAGCTTTACGCTTGATCCGCCAAATTCATTCTGATCCTTATATGGAGAATATTCCATCGTATTGACAGCAAAAACCGCTTCGCCATAAATGGACATTCTTTGTATGCGGTGAACCGTGTCCTCCAAATCAGAAAGGTTTCTTGACTGCTCGATCAGCCAGTCCGTTTCCACCATTTTACTGGAAACAACTTTGGAAATCAATTCATGGCGCATGTGTTCAAGGGCAATCCATACCAGGCTGCTAATCATCAAGGTGTCGTTTTGCTGATATGTGCAGATATTTTCCACGCGTTGCAATGCCTGTCTGACAGCTTGAATATCGCCATCCTCCAAAGCAAATTTTAGCTGCCAATACTCCAGACGTACCAGTTCCCTGCACAGCGTCAATTCAGGAAGAAGCATCTGTGAGAGCAACTTATCGTCACGATAAGGACGTTCTGCAGGCGGCAGGGGTTGCTCAAGCATCTTTGCAAGTTTCCTGAGATTTTCATTGCCGAGAAACCTTGTTTTCCATTCAGAGTAGACGGTCTCCGGCAAAATGGCGTCTGGATAGCGGACTATTGAGCTGTGAAGACGATCAAATCCGGCAGATTGTTCCGCAGAATAATCAAACTCCGGGAAATTCGGTTTAAGCGCTTCCACAGTGCTCCAGAAAGCGGCGTCTGGTTTGCGTCCATTTTGATACACTTCAGCCAGGGCTGTTGCCGTCAATGGGCGTCCAAAATATCGTGACAACTCCGCAACCGCAACATGATATTTTGCCGTGGCATTGAGAGCCATGACTACACAGAACACATAACTGGTGGCCAGCAAACTCCATAAGGCAAGGACACTCTTTCCAATCAATTTGCAGCAGCGGACAGCGGTTGACCAGGAAATGATTTTGCCAATTAAAAAGTACGACGTGGCCCACAGCATCATGCCAGCAAATGCGAACCATCCCCAGCCGTTGCCATGCAGTCCGATTCTGTCAGCTATGTCGGTATCACGACAGGCATGTTCATATAACGTATATGCCGTTTCCGCATACAAGGTCTTGATGATCACCCAAAAAATGAATGCAGCACAGGATAATGAAAGAAGCCCCCCTGCTGCCGTTAAGTAACGTTTTGCACGGTGGTTTGGATTTCGCCAGGCTTGTGGCGATATTCGCGCGCAGAGAAAGGCTGCGTATATCAGGATCAGCAGTAAAATGAATATCGGGATCGCGCCAAAACATTTTACCAAAAGATCAGCAGAAAAGCCAGAAATCCAGAGATTCAGTATTGTGTCATTATTCCGAAATATCCAGACAAGCCAAAACCATGGCACTGAAAACAGCAAGGTCAGCCCGAAAAACGCGCCTTGTGCCGGAGAATCCCAGAAGAGTATTTCGCGTATCAAGCGTTTCATGGTTGTCCTACTTGGCAAATTATCGGGCCTGAAAATTGACAAAACTACCTTACATCTTGAGCGGGAAAAATCAAGGAACTGGCATGCTTGACTGGCAATTACACAAATGAATGCGAAATTGGGCAGGGGGTGAATTTTTGGATAGGACGGGGGAGTATGCGGGAGAGTTGCTTGTTTCCTGAATCTTACTCACATTCTTGCGAAGGAACAGATCATTTTTCCATGACAGGGAAACCCTTGCAGAGATTGGAGTCTGGCGGCTCATCGCTTCCTGTTTTTCGTGCCGAATAGACTGTAAGCGCAT
>JBAXYW010000293.1:0-5530 GCA_041670605.1 Lentisphaeria bacterium | reverse complement strand
GCAGAGCACGCAATCTGCAAAAAGCAGCCAGGCTCATCCTGGAAAAATATCAGGGTAAAGTTCCGGACAGTGTTGCTGACCTGCTGACTCTACCCGGGATCGGCGAATATACTGCCGGCGCTATTGCGTCGATCGCGTTTGGAAAAAACTCGCCTGCCATCGACGGCAATGTTTTGCGGGTCATCTGCCGACTGACAGAAAACCGGGGCGATATCCGCACTGCAGAAACAAAATCCGCCATCCGGGCGTTCCTGCAGAAACTCTACCCCACCGAGCATTGCGGAGATTTCACCCAGAGTCTTATGGAACTCGGCGCTACCGTCTGCCGGCCAAATGGGCTTCCGCTCTGCGAGTGCTGTCCAATCGCCGCATTCTGCCAGTCGCATCGACATGGCAGCGCCCTGCAAATCCCCGTCAAAGCTCAGAAGAAAGCCCGCAAAATTGAAAAAATGACCGTATTGCTGTTGCATGCTGACGGTAAAATTGCCATTCGCCGCCGTCCGGACAAGGGGCTTTTAGCCGGCTTATGGGAATTCCCCATGCTGCCCGGCTGGCCTACGAAACGCGCCTTGTCCGCAAGCCTGCAAAAAAACGGTTTGGAGGTCGCTGCGTTGTCGGAAACCCTCCGGGTCAGACATATTTTTTCGCATCTGGAATGGCATATGCGCGGCTGGCATGCGGACTGTACCGGAAAGGCTCCGGATCTGCTCTGGGTCACCCCCCAGGAAATAAATACCCGCATCACCCTGCCGACCGCCTTCCAGGCCTTCAAAAACTTGTTGCTATCCCCTTTGCTCGGGTTCAATGCGTCATCCTCTCCAATACCGTTTGCAAATGAAACCCGGAGATAGGCAGAGATATCATGGTATAAACACTGACTTGATCACCGGCAAGGAACCTTCCAGAGTCGCATTCAAGACGTCAAAAACTTGATCCGGTCGGAAAGTATGGGTTTGAAAAAGCGAAGCATCAATCATCCCCTTGCGGATCAATTCGGTCGCCGTCGGAAAATGGATTGCGGGTTCTGCAAAGCAGGGTTTCAAGGTCGTCTTGTTGAAAATTGCGGCATTGACATCGAAATTGATACAGTTTTCTCCCCCGAAGCTAAGCCCGAGAAACACAATTGTGCCACCATAACGGATGATCCGGAAAGCATCCTGCAGACTTTTTGGAGGGGAAGTAACAATAACCCGATCAACCCCTGCCGGATAGTGTTTCAATACCGTTTCGCGGATATCTTCAACCGCCGTTTTTACAACCATGTCACAACCAAGTTTTTCCGCCAGCGCCATCCGCGCTCTCGCCATGGCCGTGTGATCGGAACGACCGGAAATTCCGACAAAGCCAGCTCCCAAAATCTTTGCTACCCTTGCGCACAACAATCCGATCGGCCCCGGACCAAGAACCATAACGCTGCCGCAGGGAGGAATATCCGCAGCCAGAACTGCAGAAAGCGCTACCGCAAGCGGTTCCGTCAGACTCGCCGACACCGGATCCAAATCGTGAAAAACATTCAGGTTTGCCGCCTGGACAACCAGATATTCCCCCATCCCAGGGAAACCATTCAGGGTATGCATCTTGCGGCACAACTCCGGATGTCCATTTTTGCAGTCTATGCAGGTACCGCACATGCTGCAGTCCTCTACGGTAACCAAGTCCCCCGGGCGAATTATTGTTACCCCTGCCCCGACTTCAACGACTTCCGCCGAAATCTCGTGCCCCAACGGCTGATAATCTCCTTCCCAATCTCGGATGAAGTTCAGATCCGTACCACAAATTCCACAGGCCAAAACCCGCACCAACACCCTCTGTTCCCCCAACTCGGGCAAATCCAGACAACGTCGTTCCAGCTTTAATCGTTTTTTCCCAAAGAAGGAATGCGTTTTCATAATGGACTCCTGTTGACAGAAAAGTATTGTTGTTGAAATACAGGGGAAAAATCAGGGAGCAGAGGAAACGAGCAAAAAGAAGTTGGGCAGAGAAGATCGATATCCATCGGGTTTGTCCATTCTGAAAATGATTCTTGCAACAGAGGAATTTACGATTCCTCTTTCCCCTGCCCTTCTTGTATGGATTTGAAGGAATCACAAAAACAGTCGCGCAGTCCAACCATCAGATTTCCGCCTTGAAAACATAGCGGGAGCGATGTTTGGTTTTGTGTCCGTATTGAATGGCCTGAACCGGGCAGTGTTGAAGGCAAGCCATGCAATGCATGCAGTTACCATGCCAGACCGGCTTCCTATTTTCAAGGGAAATATTGTTTAATGCGCAAAGCTGCACACATAATCCGCAAGCCGTGCAAGAAGACTCCGCCCGAAATTTTCGGTCACTGCACATCTTATTGAACAAGCCTCCGATCAGCGAAGTGAGCAGCCTTGGCAGAGGCCCTTTTTTAACCTGGAATTCCTTTCGCCGAGCCAGGATGCCTTCAGCAATCCGCGGAATTTGTTGCTGCGCCGCTGAAATTTTCCGGTGAATCTGTATTTCCTTGTCACGATCGGACAGCACAATGTAGTTATTGGGCATCGGTAGCGAATAAGCGCTATCCAAGGCAATGAATTTCTGCAGAAAGCCGAGTGCATTTCCAGCGGTCTCTCCCATGGTACAGACGGCATAGACAAAAACTCCCTTTGGAAAAGCGAGTTTTTGCACGAAGTCCAAGACTACGCGGGGCGGTCGCCAAGCATGGATGGGAAAAACCAGCCCCAGACATTCCCCTGTCCGAAAAGCCGGCACAGCCTTTTCGCCGCTCAGCAGACTCTGTATGGAAACGGCCATATCCCCGGTTTTTGCAGCCAGTTCATGGGCAACCCACTCGGAATTCCCGGTTGCAGAAAAATAGTATATCATCGTAATCAACTCCTATTGCTGACGTAGACAGGAAAAACAAAAGAAAAATCGAACTCTATTCCTCTGCGTAGTCATAAAACCTCACATCCTCTAAATTAATCGGAAAGACATCCTTGTCAATCACAAAATAATAGTTTTTTGCTGGTTGTTCTCATTTTGCTTTGCCGAAAAAGGTATTATACTGATCATTGCAACAAGAGTCTCGAAGAAGATGCCCGTAAAAGCCGGCAAACTTGTTCATTGCTGTGAAAGGAATGGATTTAAAATATGAAAACGGCCGGATATCTACAATTGAAACGTTTCGCGATCCATGACGGACCGGGGATCCGCACAACTCTTTTCCTGAAGGGATGCCCACTCTCCTGCCAATGGTGTCACAATCCCGAAGGCATCTCCGCTAGACCCGAACTTGCCATCCATTTTTCACGCTGCATTGCCTGCGGGGATTGCGCACAAATCTGCCACTGTCATCAGATCGTCGAGGGCAAGCACCAATTCCAGCGAGACCAATGCAACGCCTGCGGAAAATGCGAAGCGGTCTGCCTGCATGGCGCACTGGAACTTTTCGGCAAAAGGATCAGCAGCGCAAAAGCGGCGGAACTCCTATTGGAAGACCGTCGTTTCTATGGGCACGGGGGCGGCGTCACCCTTTCCGGCGGCGAGCCCCTGCTGCAAAGCGAATTTTGTGCGGAAGTCTTCCAGCTTCTGAAAGCCGAAGACATTCACTGTGCTATTGACACTTGCGGAGAGGTATCCTGGAACGCCTTCGAACAGATGTTGCCACTGACCGATCTTTTCCTTTACGACATCAAGCTGGCGGATTCCGTCAAACACAAGGCATACACGGGCCACGGCAATGAGCGGATTTTGGAAAATCTGACTCGCCTCGATGCTGCCGGCAAGCCAATTGAAATCCGTATGCTTCTCATCCCGGGATACAACCTGGATGCAGCGGACATCGAAAAGGCCGCCGCGTTTCTTGGAGATCGAAAGCATCTCACGGCCATAAGGCTGCTACCCTATCATTCACTAGCCCGTTCAAAATACCGGGCTGTCGGACGCCCCGACAGCATGCCGAAAGTCCCCTCCCCAGATTTTTCTGACCTTGAAAAAGCAGCGGAAATCCTTCGCTCCCATGGTTTGCGAGTCATCAACGCCCTGGCCTCCTAAGCATAAGAGACCATCCAGCAGTGCGTAAGGCCAGCAAGCGGGTCTCGCGCCACTTTCTCATCGTCAACGGATCCGGCAGCTTGCTTTGAAAAATGTTTCCGGTTGGTACTTATAATGCTGCGGTAGAAAGTCTCCGGACAATTCTGAAAACGTGAAAAACAAAACATCTATCGGGAAATGAGGTTTCCATGTTATCCAACTCCTTTATTCAAGACCGAAATTATCTCTGGGAGAAATTTCAATCTCCAGTATTTGCTTTTGACAGCGGGCTGGATTATGAAACCCTGAAACAGCGAGTAACGGAATTCGCTGATCAAATGGCAGGGGTTCCGCATCCGGTCATCAAGGCACATGCATTCCGTTTTCTCTGCCAAAATGTACAGATTGACGTTTCTCCGCAGGACTGGTTTCCGGCTTTCGGCTGCTGGAATCGCAAAGACCGTCCGATCGCTGGTTTGCTGGCGAAGTTCGGAGAAAAAGTCATGCCAAAATTAAAATTAACCGAGCAGTGGAACCAGCTTAACAAGAGTGGCTGCAACGCAATCTGGATCGATTTCGATCATTCCGTCCCGGATTGGGACATGATCCTGAAATTCGGTTTCCCCGGGCTCCTGGAAAATGCCCGGCAATGGCGGCAGAAACACGAGAACCGCGCCCCGCTCACTCCCGATCAGGAGGCTTATTTTACCGGACTTGAAATCACCTATACGGGAATTCTGGAACTGCTCGAACGCCTCCGCCTGTTTGCACTCACCCGGGCAAACGGAAATGAACGCCTAATCACCATTGCCAAATCGCTGAAAACGCTCCGCAACGGCCCCCCAACAACATTTTATGATGTACTACAGACGATCTACCTCTTCTTCATATTCAGCGAACACCTTGATTATCTTCAGGTGCGTTCGCTCGGCAACCTCGATAATATGCTGTTGCCCTATTTTGAGAAGGATCTGAACAATGGCACCAGCACTGAAGCGGAACTGCGCAACCTCTTCGATTATTTTTTGATGCAGTGGGCTTCGATCGATAATTATTGGGGACATCCATTTTATCTCGGGGGTACTAATGCCGACGGACAAAGCCGCATCAATCCGCTGTCCTTTCTGATCCTCGAGGAATTCGACCAACTCCAGATCACGACACCGAAAATCCAGCTCAAGATCTCGGAAAATACGCCGGATGAGTTTCTCAATGCGGCGTTGAAAATGATCCGCAGCAGCAACAGCAGTCTCGTCTTCGTTGGCGAGGAATCCATTGCCCGGGCCATGGCTGAGCTCGGCATCAGCCGGGAAGACGCCCGCACCTGCGATATCCGGGGCTGCTATGAATTTGCACCCCGGGGACATCGTAATGAAAACGATACGGCTTGCGCCTATTTGAATCTGCTCAAACCGTTGGAGCTGATCTTCAACCGCGGCAGCGATCCGACAACCGGACTCAAGGTCGGCATCGATACCGGGGAACTGGAACAAATGACAAGTTTCGCGGACTTCTATCAGGCCTACCTCAG
>JBAXYW010000292.1:0-5550 GCA_041670605.1 Lentisphaeria bacterium | reverse complement strand
ATATGGAGTGCGGGAGCGCCAGCTCCCGCTTTGAAAACGTCCGTTTTCTGCCTCTGAGGGGCATTACAGAAAGCGGAAAGGGGAAGCAAGCCCGCGGGGAACTACGCAGTCCGAACTACAAACATACACGTACCCAATGCTTTGCATAAGTTGCTACAGAATTTCTTCCACAAAACTCGGAAATTTGCCGCGTAGGGGCTCAGTTCAACAAGAAACGGGCAGATAGTCGTACGGAAATTCCCAAACTCTCATGGAAGCTCCATGACTTTTCATGACTTTCCATGATAGTGTATGATTCTGTATGATTCTGCTTGAAAATTTTACCCCGGGAAGCTATCTTTTCGTCGTCACGCAGAAATCAGCCAGCCCACCCAACCAGGGGGGCCTCCTCCCCAAAAGGACGCGCGCGAGCAGAACTCCATAAAAACCTGCGGGGTGGGCGAAGAGTGAACGATTCCCTGGCGTAAAAAAACCGGCCAAGTTTTGCCGCTCGTTCGCGGCCAAACTGGTAAGTCTGAGAAAAGAGGAAGAGTGAACCTAAAGAAAGCAGTTGGATTTTTGAACTCTAAATGGGTTCTCTTAAGCAATATTCAAACATATACGATCGCATATTGTAGTTATCTTCTGAAAATGAAAAGTTCAGGTTATTTCCTAAAAATTCGTTAACCGCGAAAGGGTTTAGTTTTCTTTGTTCTATCGATACCTATCCCTATTCTCTTGTTGCATTTCTGCTCAAATCTCTATTTCGAATTTTTCGTGTCCTTGGCGTTTTTAGCGGTTATAGAGTTCTCTTACAGATAGGAATCGTAAAGGAATCTTTTTGCGGATGACACCAGCAAGCTGGCGCACTGAAAGCGGGAGCTGGCGCTCCCGCACTCCATATAGGTTCACCGACAGATAAAACTGAGAAAAGGCGAAGAGTGAACGATTCCCTGGCGTAAAAAAACCGGCCAAGTTTTGCCGCTCGTTCACGCTTAAACTGGTAAAATGAGAAAATATGAGAAAACATGAAACTATTTGATATTTTCTCTTGACAATTTCATATTTTCTCATATATTAATTTTAGCATTTAAACTATGGGGTCAGCGATGAAGACATTACGTTCCTTACAAATCATTGATTATCTTCGGGATCGAAAGCATTGTTCGATACGGGATTTGGAGGACTATTTCAAGGTTTCTCCGGCGACGATTTATCGGAACATAGAGGAGTTGACGCAGAAGAATTTGCTGCAGAAAGTGCGTGGGGGTGTGGCTTTATCTGGAGCGCCGGTGGCTGAATTGGAAGCTGGGGTACCCACTTCGCATTTTCTTACTCGGATTAACCGGAATTCCGAGAAGAAGCAGAAAATCGCTAAGTTAGCCTTGCAGAAAATTTCGGATGGGAGCATTATTTTTCTTGATTCTTCGACAACCTCCCTGTATTTAGCGAGGCTCTTGCAGAAGGCAGATTTATCCAATCTGACAATCATCACGAATTCCGTTTTGATCATGCAGGAATTTTATCTGTTCCCATCGCATTTTATTTTGCTTTCCTTGGGTGGAAATTTTACCGCCCATTTGAATTCCTTTCTCGGTAAGACCAGTTTTGATAATTTGACGCAGTTGAAAATCGACAAGGTCTTCTTTTCTGCAGTCGGCATCAATGCTGGGAAAGCGACGACTTTTCATGAGGAGCATGCCGAATTTCTGCGTAGAGTTCTGGCCATGGCGGAGCAGAGCTATTTGCTGCTCGACAGTACGAAATTCGGCAAGTCCGGTATTTTTGCAATTTGTCAACTGGACGCAGTCGGCACGATACTTTCGGATAAAAAAGTCCCGAAATCCGTTTTTGAGTGAATGAAAAGGCAGGTGCCTCGATGGGTACAACGTATGATTTTATAGGGCTGGGTTTTTGCAGCAATGACCATTTATGCCTGCTGCCGAGAATCCCTGTGGATGAGAAGCTGGCGATGCTGGAGCATCAGATTCAGGGGGGCGGGCCGGCAGCAACGGCAAGCGTAGCGGCTGCCAGGCTGGGGGTTTCGTCGGCCTTTATCGGCACGATTGGGGATGATTCGTCCGGACAGCTGATCCGGCAGGATTTTCAAAAAGAGAAAGTCTATACTGGGGCGATGCAAGTACGCAAGGGGGCGGATTCACCGATTGCCTATTGCTGGATTGATGCGCCCAGCGGCAAGCGCAGCGTGGCCTGGACTCGGGGAAATCTTGCAGAATTGACCGCGTCTGAAGTGGATATCGACCTGGTTGCGCAAGCGAAAATTCTGCATTTGGATGGACATCAGCCCAAGGCCGCCTTGGCGGCAGCGAAAAAAGCACATGAAAAAGGAGTGCTGGTGAATCTGGATGCCGGGACTTTGCGGGATGGCGTTCCGGAACTGTTGCCCTATGTCGATCTGCTGATTGCCTCAGAGGGCTTTGCCCGGCAGTACAGCGGAGAAAGCGATCTTGAAAAAGCAGTTTTGAAGCTGGCAAAATGCGGTTCCCGTGTGGTCGGTTGTACGATGGGAGAAGAAGGCTCTATGCTGTATGACCAGGGTAAATTTATCCGCTGTTCGGCATTTAAGGTCAAAGTTGTCGATACGACCGGTTGCGGCGATGTCTTCCATGCCGCCTTTGGCCTTCGCTATCTGGAAACGCAAGATCTCTACGAATGCCAGCGCTTCGCTGCCGCAGTCTCCGCTTTGAAATGCCGATGCCTAGGAGGTCGAGCCGGGATTCCGACACGCGCCGAAGTCCATGAATTTCTTACCAGAAATTGAAAATATCAACCAGAAAGGAAAAACAAAATGCAGGAAAATTTACTCATTCATCTGAACCCCAACCAAGGCTATAATCCAGTTTTTAAAATCGGGCAATACCACATGCAGCTGACCAATTTTGGCGTTCTGCAGCTCGCGCAGGGGACGAACTGGAAAGCCAATACAGGGGAAAGCGAAGTCGCCCTGGTGCTGTTGGGCGGCAAGTGCTCTGTCAAGGGCAAGGATTTTTCTTTTGCCGAGGTCGGAGAGCGTGCCAATGTCTTTGCCGGCAAACCCCATACCGTGTATCTGCCACGGCGTTGCGAATATGAAGTTACCGCGCTGACAGAAGTGGATATCGCGGTTAATGACGCCCCGGTGAGCCGGGATACAGCACGCCCAACCGTAATTACGCCGAAAATGACCCGTTCCCTGACCATCGGACGGGAAAATTTCACCCGCCAGGCTACGATTATGATCGACGAGAAGTTTGATTCGGAGCATTTTTACATTGGCGAAGGGATGATACCTTCCGGCAATTGGTCCGGCTATCCTCCGCATCGGCATGATGTTGACAATTTGCCGCAGGAAGTCGATATGGAGGAGACGTATTTTTACCGTTTTGATCCGCCTCAGGGCTTCGGGATTCAAAAAGTTTATACGCCGGATCAGCGCATTGATGTGACTTATACCGTTAAGAACAATGATACAGTTGCGATCGCGGAGGGGTACCATCCCCTGTGTGGTGCGCCCGGCTACAACATGTATTATCTCTGGACGATGGCCGGCAAAGTCAACCGTGGCTTGATTTCCAGTATGGATCCAGAACACAGCTGGGTGGTTAAAAAATCATGAAAAAGCCGGAAATCTTGTTAGGTATCGATTTCGGTACCGGGGGCTGCAAGGTTTCCGCAGTAGCGCCGGATGGCGCACTGCTCGGTGAAGCCAGCGTTGAATATGCCACTGAATATACGCAGCCGGGCTGGTCGGAACAGAATCCGCAGGACTGGTTCCCGGCCTTGCAAGCTGCCCTCAGGAAGCTCCCCGAGCAAGGCGTGGAACTGGCTGACGTCAAGGCACTGGCTCTGGATGGCTCCACCCATAATGCTGTCCTCCTGGATCGGGACTGGAAACCATTGCGCAAAACGATCATGTGGACGGATCAGCGCAGCGTTGCCGAATGTAAATTTCTGCAGCAAAACTACGGTGAGTTGATTTTTCAGACGGCTTATCAGAAGCCGACGCCGACCTGGACGTTGCCACAGCTCTTATGGCTGAAAAACCACGAGCCGGAAGTGCTTGCCAAGACCAAGCATCTTCTCTTTGTCAAGGATTATGTGCGTTTCCTGCTGACTGGAGTGGCCGTATCCGATCATATTGAAGCGCAGGGAACTCTTTTTTATGATATGCAGAAACGTGTCTGGTCCCGCAAACTCGTGGCCTTGAGCGGACTGAATTTTTCCGCGTTGCCGGACTTGGTGAATCCGAGTGACCGGGCCGGGGAAGTCACTCCGTCCGCTGCCGTTGCGACTGGACTACCGCCTGGCACTCCGGTGATTTGTGGTACCAGTGATTCCGCGGTCGAGGATTATGGCGCCGGTGCCATCGAACCCGGAGATTGCATTATCAAATTGGCGACGGCCGGAAATGTGAATGTAATGACCGCCGAACCGCATCCTTTCGCAACGACGCTGACTTATTCGCATGTCATTCCCGGCATGTGGTATACGGTTTCGGCTACCAATGCCGCTGCCCTTTGCCAACGCTGGTTTCGTGATCTTTTCTGTGATCGGGAAAAACAGGAAGCTGAGCAACTGGGGGTGAAGACTTTTGAAATCATGGGGCAGGAAGCGGCAAAATCGCCCATTGGTGCGCAAGGAGTTATGTTTCATCCCTATCTGCAGGGCGAACGCTCCCCTTATTGGGATGCCAAACTCCGGGCCAGCTTCACCGGTATCTCCATCGCCTCGCCAAAACGAGACTTCTTCCGTGCCGTGCTGGAAGGCGTCGCCTTTTCGTTACGGGACTGCTACGGCAGCATCGAAGAGCTCGGCCTGCCGGTGAAGCAAATTTTCCTGATCGGCGGCGGCGCCAGAGGAAAGCTCTGGAGCCAGATTATTGCCGATGTTTTTGCCGTGCCGGTACAGGTGCCAATTCCTGGAGATGCTTCCTATGGCAGTGCCTTGCTGGCAGGTACCGGTATTGGACTTTTTGAAAATAGCGCGGAAGCCGTCCGGAAATGCTTGCGGATTGAGCGGAGAATTGAGCCGATTGCGGAGCATTCCGAACAATATCAGGCGCTCTTCCGTCGCTATAAGGCCATTCAGGCTGCGTTGGCG
This sequence comes from Lentisphaeria bacterium, assembly GCA_041670605.1. GTDB lineage: Bacteria > Verrucomicrobiota > Lentisphaeria > Oligosphaerales > Oligosphaeraceae > JAQVUB01. The sequence goes on along the minus strand of JBAXYW010000292.1, from coordinate 471 downwards.
CCGATTTATCATTGCAATTGATCATAGTTAAGGGCAGGAGACGGTCGTTGATCTTCTGCATTTCCACCATGCAAGGAGGAAGAAATGTTGGTTGAACGAAAAAGTTATATGTTTGAGATGATTCGGCACGAGCTTGTTGATGCAGTCGGATCCGACTATGTGAATGCCGGAGATTCGGACAAGCTGGGGCATTCGATTGACTACTATTGGGTTCCAGAGGTGTGGCATGATCGTGGCAAGGAGACACCCAAGCCGGACTTTGTTGTGCACCCCGGCAGTGCGGAGGAAGTCTCCAAAGTTCTGAAGATTGCCAATCAGTATCAGATTCCAGTGGTGACCTGGGGCGGCGGTTCCGGTTCGCAGGGCGGGGCCTTGCCGGTCTATGGCGGTATTATTCTGGATACCAAACGAATGAACAAGGTGATCAAGATTGATGAAGAGTCGCTCAGCGTGACCTGTGAAACAGGAATT
>JBAXYW010000291.1:0-5570 GCA_041670605.1 Lentisphaeria bacterium | reverse complement strand
TACTCCTGCTCTGTCAGCAAAAACAGCCTTGGAAAATACTCGCCACCCCCTGGGATTGCTAAGCAAAAAAGAGCGCCAAGAGAAAATACTGTCCAAAAGGCATCTGCGAAAGATTTTTCCGCAAACAACGCAGAAAACCGCAGTTTTTTTTGTTTTTAAAAGTGGATCTTCCCGCAATCATGGAAAATTGTGTGTTGAAGCTTGTTTTTCAATGTCATCCCTCATCGAGTCTACACGAGTAAACGGAACGTCGGTGCATCCGCAGGCATTCCATGTCGCAAATACAAAAACCATAGCGTTTACGTTAAATTCAACGATTGTTCTTGAAGGCCTTCAAGGAAGTCAGAAATTTAAAACAATCAGTGAAATCTGCGAAATCTGTGAACAAAACAATCCATAGTACCTCGTCGGACAGGGTCTATGGAGTGCCGATATATCGTGATTCGTTGACGTCCTGAAAAATGAATGCGTCAAAAGCAGGTATCACAGAGGTCTGCGGAACCCGATAGATTTGTCCGGGAACGGGGGGAAGCGGGTTCGCAAGGACAACGCAGCCTGAACGACGAACTCGGGACGCAAGCCTGCACTACAAACGTGCACGTACCCAATGCGTTGCATAAGTTCAGACTTCTTGACCTCGGGGAAAAAGAGTTTGTGGGGAAACCTGTTTTCCTTGTGGCTTTAGAACATCGTTTTCTGGTCAAAATAATCGCGTAGATATCAAAAACACCATAGGGAAAACGTTCTTTGACACAAACCTTTTTTCCTCGATGATTTTCAGAAAACGGCTTGTGTTTGTTTTTAATTAGTTGCTGTAAAGGTCGTTATAAAATTTTACGCACTTGACAGAGATCAGGAACTCTGAAGTTGCTAGCAAAACAAAAAACAGACAGATCGTAGTACAGCTTGCATAGAAATCACACCATTTGCATACAAATTCCCAAGCTCTCATAGAACTTCTCATGTTTTTTAGGAATTTTTATGCTATCATGGACGCTCCATGACTTTTTATGATAGTGTATGATTCTGCTTGAAAATTTACTCCCGTAAGCTATTTTTTAGCCGTCACGGAGAAATCAGCCAGCCCACCCAACCGGGGGGCCACCTGCCCTAATTTGTCGCGCGCGTGAGCCATGCTCCGCAAAAAAGAAACTTTGGGAGGCGATCCATTTTGCACTTTTTTCAAGCATTTCACGAATAACACGCAATTGATTTGCAAATTCATCAGGCTGGCATTACATTATCGGTTCATACATTTTACCCGTCTTTTGTGAGCCACCCTATAAGCAATGAGTTTTGAAATGAAGACGTTTCTGCCAAAAGTTGATCAGATTGAACGCAAATGGTACGTTATTGACGCTGAAGGTCAGGTTCTTGGGCGCCTTGCGGTGAAAATTACCAATATCCTGCGCGGCAAAGGCAAGCCCATTTACACTGCGCATTTAGACTGCGGCGATTATGTCGTTGTGATCAATGCTGAAAAAGTCGTTTTGACCGGACGCAAAAGCGAGCTGAAGGAATATCAGAATTTCTCTGGCTATATTGATGGTTTGAAACGATATACTGCCGCGACCATCCGGGAAAAAGATCCCACCCGAATGATTAATGATGCCGTCTGGGGTATGATCCCCAAAGGAAAACTCGGACGCGCACAGTTCACTAAACTAAAAGTCTATGCCGGCGCGGGTCCGGAACATAAGTACGCTGCACAGAAAGCAGAAGCACTGGTTTTAAAGTAAATATTCAGCTTCAGTACAGGTTAAGGGAAAGATCACATGTCAGAAGACAAAATTACCATTCTTACGGTCGGACGCCGAAAAACCGCTACCGCACGCGTACGGATGCTGCCCGGTAGCGGCAAAATTGTCGTCAATAAACGAGAATTTAACGATTATTTCAATACCGAATCGGTTCGTGGATATATCATGCAACCCTTCGCATTGACTGGAAAAGGCGCGGATTTCGACATCTTGGCCAATATCCACGGCGGCGGTATCATCGGTCAAGCCGGTGCTTTACGACATGGCATTGCCCGAGCACTGGAAAAATCCGATGAATCCCTCCGAGCAGTTTTAAAACCAGTTGGCATGTTGACCCGTGATTCCCGCGAGAAAGAGCGGAAAAAACCTGGTCAGCCCGGCGCCCGCAAACGCTTCCAGTTCAGCAAACGCTGAGTTTTCTGGAGCTTTCGTTTACCCCGGATTCAGCGGACTTGCATGGTGCCGCTGATCCGGTTTTTTTTCGTCTCCGCAAAATATTGCGGACAGTCGGAAACGCAGCGGAGCTCTGCTTTGCCGTTGAACAGTAGCAACTGCATCGAGACAAGATCATACTCCGCTTATATCCAATAACAGGATGGGAGTTACAGGATGGGAAAATTACGCGTTGCGATCGTGGGAGCATCCGGCTATTCCGGCGAAGAATTATTGCGGCTGTTATTACAACACCCAAAGATTGAACTGACCTGCATTACTTCACGGCAGGAAGCTGGCAAACCCGCCGGAAGTGTCTTCCCCCGTTATCGGGAATGCACACTGGCTTTCAGCAAACCTGAAGTCGACGAGATTGCCGCCAAAGCCGATGTTGCTTTCCTTGCCCTACCGCATGGCTTGGCCAATGAATTCGCCGCCCCGCTGCTGGATCGTCAGCTCAAAGTCATTGACATCAGCGCAGATTTTCGCCTGCATGATCCGAAAGTGTATGCCAAGTACTACAAGACTGAACATCCTGCACCAGACTTGCTGCGCAAAGCCATTTATGGACTTCCGGAAGTCTATCGGGAACAAATCCGCCCAGCCAGCCTGATTGCCTGCCCCGGCTGTTATCCCACCAGCATCCTGCTGCCCTGTATCCCACTGCTCAAAGCCGGACTGGTCGAGACCGTTGGCATCGAAGCGATCAGCTTAAGCGGTGTCACCGGCGCCGGCAGAAAAGTCGATGCGGCTTATATTTTTCCGGAATGCAATGAAAGCGTCCGCCCCTATGCAGTCACCGGACATCGGCACCTGCCAGAAATCGAACAAGAACTCGCTCTGGCGGCCGGCCAAACAGAATTGCTGATCAACTTCATTCCGCATCTGATTCCCGTCAATCGCGGCATCCATTCCAGCATCCTCCTTCATGCCAAAGCAAACTGCACGGAGGAAACTGCGCTGGCATGCCTGCAGCAGGCCTATGACCGGGAACCCTTTGTCCGAATCCTCAGCAAAGGACAATTAGCAGACACCAAACACGTCACCATGACCAATGTCTGTGAAATTGGCTGCGCCTACGATGCACGCACCAAACGTTTGATCCTCAGCAGCGCAATCGATAATCTTACCAAAGGGGCGGCTGGACAAGCCGTGCAAAACCTGAATCTTATGGCCGGCTGGCCGGAAACTACCGGTCTGCTTTGAAAATTGGAACCATGATAAAGACCAGAAAATACCATCAAGCTAAAAATCCGAAAATTTTGGTCGTCACACCTGAAATCACTTATCTTCCCCAGAAGATGGCCGGTGCTGCCGGCAATCTTTCCGCCAAAGCCGGCGGTTTAGCGGATGTCTCGGCCTCGTTGGTTTCCGCCTTATTTGAGATGGGAGCTGACATTCATGTGGCCATGCCTTATTATCGGCGGATTTTCAACTTTGATATCCCGGATCATTTTGAACAGAAAAGAGAACGTTATAAAAGTGGTCTGAGCCAGGAACGCATCCATTTTGCCCAGGATCGCATTTTTTTCTATCGGGATCGGATCTATTCAGGCTATCAGGGCGAAAGTATGAAAGTCAGCATGGCGTTCCAGCGGGAAGTCATCAACAATATCATCCCCTCGTTGCAGCCCGACTTGATCCACTGCAATGACTGGATGACCGGCATGATCCCCAGCTTCGCACGACGCATGAAAATCCCCAGCCTCTTTACGGTGCATAATATCCATACCCAGAAAACGACCCTCGAAAACATTGAAAATGGGGGTATCGATGCAGCTTCTTTCTGGAAAAACCTCTACTTCGAACGCCCCCCCCTCAATTATGAGGAGTCCCGCGGCATAAATCAAGTCGACCTGCTAACCAGTGGCATCTTCGCTTCCCACTTTATTAATACCGTCAGCCCGACTTTCCTGCGCGAAATCGTTGACGGCGTACATGACGCCTTCATCCCGACTTATATCCGCCAGGAAATAAGCAATAAATACTACTCAGGTTGCGCCAAAGGAATCCTTAATACACCCGACCCCGACAATGACCCGGAAACCGATGACGCTCTCGTGGAAAATTTCAATGCGGAGACCATGGCGGAGAAAAAATGGCAGAATAAAGTCGCTTTTCAAAAAGCTGCTGGGCTTCACATCGACCCAGGTGCCCCTCTGTTTTTCTGGCCTTCGCGCCTCGACCCAATCCAGAAAGGCCCGCAGCTGCTTTCGGATATTCTCTACCAGATTATTCATGAAAACTGGGAGCGACAAGTGCAGTTCGCCTTCGTCGCTAATGGAGAATATCAGTCTGTTTTCAAGGGAATTGCCGACCATCATGGTTTCCAGCATATCATCGCAGTTATGGATTTCAACGACGAACTCTCCCGCTTGGGCTATGCCGCCGCAGACTTTATCCTGATGCCATCCCGCTTTGAACCCTGTGGCCTCCCGCAAATGATCGGTCCAATTTACGGCAGCATTCCCATCGTTCATGATACTGGCGGACTCCATGATACGGTCACTCACTTGGACTGCACCGCAAACCAGGGCAATGGCTTCGTCTTCAAATCTTTCGACTCCAACGGACTGCATTGGGCGATCCAGCAAGCCATGAATTTCTACCAGCTCCCAATCGAAGAAAAAAATCAGCAGATCAAACGCATCATGCGGGAAGCCAAAGCGACCTTTAATCACGCCAATACTGCCAATGCGTACATCAAGATTTACGAACAAATGCTCGAAAGACCACTCGTCCACTGGGAAGAAGAAGAAAATAGCTGACATGCCAAGCCGGGATAAGAGCGTACGTATTACAGGCTTAGACCCCTACTTTTGATGCCTCTGTTTTTTGGGACGAAAACGAACCGCGATAAGGGATGCCGGCGAGGACGCCCATCCGCGCTAACTTAACCTAAAAAATTGAAGTTTTGAACACATCCATCACATAACAACAGCCGATTTGCATGGTTATCCCCAAAAGCGTATTCTGTTCTATTTGCTAGCCCAGTAGGGGCGGCCTCATCTTAGCCCCGGGCAAAGCCCGGGGTAGGCATGTAAGTTTTTAAATAGTGCCCTGAAGGGGCACCTCAATGATCCGTTTTGCACCCCGGATATATTTTAAGTTAGCGCCAATAGGCGAGGACGCCGGCGCTCCATAGCTCGCGCCCTTTCTGAGACGTATGACAAAACAACCCAAAGCCCCGGATGATTTTTTTAGGTTGTAGACAACGGTCTACCCCAGGTCTGTCCGTATCCGTCCGTGTTTGCCCCCCCCTTCAAAATTCCCATGAAAACACCTGAAAACAAAATTCTCACATTCCAGACTCTGCCGGCTTGGCGCCGGAATTTGCGCGAGACTGGCCGAAAACTCGTCGTTACCAATGGCGTTTTC
>JBAXYW010000290.1:0-5573 GCA_041670605.1 Lentisphaeria bacterium | reverse complement strand
TCTGCTTGTCGCAACAAGGATAACTTGCTGTCTGCTTCGCTGGACTTGTCCTGTGCCCACATAACCCGGTAGGAAGTCTGCAAAGTGCTGCTGCAGAGGCGGACTCCGAAGCTGCTGGCGTCCAGCGGTTTGATGGCACAACGAAAGCGGTAGTTACGCCAGAACCAATAGCCTGCGGTGACCTCAGCATTTTCGCCTTTTCCGATAAAAGAGAAGGGGTTGGCGCTGCGCACTGGAGTTTTCAGTGCATGCACTGCCCATTCTCCGGTTTGTATTTCCCATTCACCCAATGCGCCGTCGGAATGCATGAAGTCATCGCTGAAGAAAAGGGAGCCGATTTTCTGGCAGGAGAGTTTGGGCGGTTCCTGGCAGCTGTTGGCGCTTTGCCATTTGAGTTGTCGCCAGTTTTGAATTTCCAGTGAGCAGCTGGCGAGGAAGACCTGGTTTTTGTACACGGCCAGAGTCGTTGGCGTTTTGAGCAGCTGAAAGAGCGTTCCCGGCGGTGGCGGTGTTTCCCAAACATGTTCCACCAGAAGCTCCACTTTGTTTTCGCCAAGCTGGCTGAATATTTGCAATCGGTCGGGGTTCCAGATAATCTCTATTCGCTTGAGTTGACCGAGCAGAAGCATCCCCAATGAGCCGGTATCGGTCAGCGATTCCGTCAGGGTGAAACTGGTGGCAAAAACAGAGCCCAAGGGCTGCTGAATGTTGCGGGTGACTAAAACTGGCGGACGCATCCTGGCCGCAAACTCCTCCGCTTTCCCGACCGCCGCGGCAGGCTGAAAATGCGCTCGCCAGAGCCATAATCCCAGCAGGATCAGCAATAGACCCACTGCCGAAAAAAATGCGGTGTTTATCAGTCGGGAAGAAGACTTTGCCTGGACATTTTGGTCTGAGGGCGGAAATATCGGGTGTGCCACGGAATCTTTTTCCTGCGCCAGTTTCTCAGACGGCGGATTTTCCAGAAATTTCTGTAAGTCGTTTAGGTTGCGGACTTGCAACAGTGCTACTTTGAAGTTTGTGGTATCCGAAAGACCGGTTTTCTCGGCCAGAGCCAGAGCTATTTTTTTCAACGCAGCCAAGTCGTCTGCCGGAGTGGGTTCCTGCAACTGCGTTTCGGCAATGTTTTTTTCCAATTGCTGAAGCAGGGCAGCGACGGCAAAATCGGTGAGTTCGATTTTGCCGGAAGAAGTCAGCCAAAGGGTTTGTGTTATCAGGCAACCGTGCCCTTGTCCCTGCTGATGCGGAAGCGTCAATTTGTGGCATAGTTGCGGCAGACTGCTGAACAGCAGTTTTCGGCAGCAGTCTGGAGAGCCTTCCTCTAATAAATTTTCAAAAGAATCCTCAACCTCCAGATCATAGACTAACAGCAGATCCCCGCTGCGCAAGGTGCTGCAAGCAGCGGCAGCGGCATCTAGTTCCCATATCTCATGCATGAATACCGGAAGCCCCCAATCGGCAACTCGGGAATATTGCCGGATCCCCTGACGAGCCAGCGTCTTACGCAATAACAATTGCGCTTCCAGACTGAAATCGGCAGGGAGAGACTCCAGAATTACCGGCTGGGAACTGACCGTGTCCAAAGCGGCAAAACGTTTCAGGCTGCAGCTGCCCGATAACGCTAATTCCGGCAGAATAAAACGTAAACGATAACGGTCAATTTGACCGGAACATGGGGTTTTACGAAAGGTCTTTTCCACTTTTTCCCTATACAAGAAGTTGCCTGAGTTTTAACTCCTAATATAATCACCTTATCACGGAAAGAAATTCCGGAATTGGAAAATCTTATAGAACAAAATGCGGAGTGCGTGGTGCGACGGGTTGTGCCCGCTTTTGTAAGTTGTGGGGAACGGGAACGGGAACGGATCCGGAGCTGGAAGCTCCGGTTACATTCTGGGAACGGGAACGGATCCGGAGCTGGAAGCTCCGGCTACATTCCGAAAACGGGAAGGGCACGCTTTTATTGAATGATTACAATATTTTTTTTCCCTACCCCTCCTAAAAAAAATCTTTTTGACTTGAATTATCTATTTGCAGGAATAATTTAATGTAATCCCATTCAATAATACGGGATATGATTCAATAATAATGAATTGTTAAAAAAATCTAAGGAGTTTTGTGATGAGTGTGATGTTAACGGCTTTAGCGAAGCAGGAAGCTTTTTCCTTGGGTGTAGATTTAGTTGGTGTTGCTAACATCGAGCGTTGGGAGAAAGCTCCTTTGCTGATGAGTCCTTTAGGGTTGATGCCGGCGGGGAAATCGGTTTTGGTATGTGCGATTCATCATACGGATGGGATGATTGAGATTGGCGGGGAAGGTTCTCCGCATGAGCAAGGGTCGTATAGCTATCAGTATTATATGAACAGCCAGTTGGATGTGATATCGTATCGGATGGCTTGTTTTTTTGAGGATCGCGGTTATAAAGCGATACCGATTACGGCGAGCAACATCTGGCGTTATCGTGAATACAAGGGATTGCAATCGACATTTGCACCGGACATGTCGCATATTTATGCTTCGGTGTGTGCGGGTTTGACGGAAATGGGCTTCAGTGGTCTGGCGATGTCGCCGGAATATGGTCCGAGAAATCGTTTTGTTTCGATCATTACAGATGCTCCGCTGGTAGCGGATCCGTTGTTGCCTGGCGATACGCTCTGCGATCATTGTGGCCAATGTGTTCAACATTGTGCTACTGATGCTTTGAGCAAAGAAGTGGAGGGGACAGTCAGCTTGGAGATTGAAGGTCATACTTATACATTTGCGAACAAGAATTTGTGGCGTTGTGCGTGGTCGGAGCATTTTGGCCTGGACGCGGAGGCTCAGGTTCCAAGCAAGGTAGACGAAAAAGTCATTCTTGACAAGTTGAAAGAGCTGGGGATGCGTGGCGGTACGATGGGTTGCTGCCTCAAGTTTTGTCTGCCACGTGACAAGCGCAGTTGGAACAAGAGTTATTCCAGCGCGCCGATCCGCAAAAAAAATGTTGTTCCGAACCGTCCGGATCCGGATCGCGGAGTGCAACAGCGTTTGCACAGCTTCGCTTTAACGACTGGCGTCCAACGGGTGGTAGTGCAAAAAATGTCGGATTTGCAGGGGCGCTATGGGGATCTCAAGCCGATGCTTCCGGATGCCCGTTCAATCGTCTGGGTGCTCAGTCAGAGCCCCCAGCTGCAGTCTAAGGTAAAAGATGCTAAACAGGTGGATTTCGGTTTTGTCCGTGGTTACATCATGAATCATGCGGTTTTCAATTATGCCTCCGAACTGGAAAAACTGGGCTATAGCGGAACCCCATATTTTCTGGGCAGTTCCCGTCTGGAACCGATGAAAGCCTGTTTTGAACGCATGCATCAGGCCGCAAAAGATCTTTTTGGCGAAGAAAAAGGAGAGAGCATCGGGTTTGCTTTGACCAGCGCAGAACTTACCGAAACGGATACCAAAGCGAGTTTTTGCCAGTTGACTGCCAAGATGGATATGAAAGAAACGGTAAAACGCGTTGCCCGGGAACTGGGAGCCGATCTGGTCGGTATCAGCAGTGCAAAAAGGATTGCGAATGCGGTGGAAAGTGTTCGGGAAAAGCTGGCGGGGCAGACGATTTTCAATATTAAGGAGTCGGGTCGCTTATGGCTGGGATCCAGCGTGGACGTGGAAGAGGTTCATCGGGTTATGCATGTGCCTGCGGATCATCTTGAAGGCGCCCGCAGCGTGATTGTTCTGGGACTTCGTACGCCAGCAGAAAGCAGCGAATGCATGGGACGTCGTCCCGCAGAGGCGATCGGCCCCTATAGTTTTGCTCAGTATGAGAGTCATCATCTGCTGAATCGTGCGGCTTTGAATCTGTTGCGCCGTTTGAACGCCTGGGGCTATCAGGGAATTGCTCTCAGCGATCTGGAAAATACGGGTTCTACTGTCGCCAATCCCCGGGGAGAGGTGCCGAATCTGTTTGCTAATCGGATCAGTGCGGTTTGTGCGGGATTGGGCACGCTGACCAAAGGTGGCTTTGTCAATACGCCGGAATTCGGCTCTAATGCCCGCTTTGTTGCCATCGTTACGGATGCGGATTTGAGCGAAGATGAACTGGCCAATTTGCAGGAGTTGCGCAGCAAATGCGAGGGTTGCGAGCGCTGTTTGAAAAAATGTACAATGAATGCTTTTGCCGGTGCCGCTGTTTTGGCGGTCGATGGCGAGAAGCTGCCTTTCCATTTTACCGACCAGAAGCGTTGTGATTGGGCTTTGCGCTTCGGACTCGTTGGCGATGAAGGCAATAAGTTAACCGGATCCAAAACGGATGTCAAGGCGCCGGCTGAAATCACGGCTGCCAGTCTGACCGAAGCGATGGCTCAGCGTGATCCGATTCTTCGCATTCGTCCTTGCGCTGCGGAGATGTGTGCAATGGCTTGTCCCTATACTCGTAGCCAGGAAGATTAACGCGCGAAAGACAGAGTAAATTCAACATCATTCGCTTGGCGGCCACTCGTGGCCGCCTTTTTCTTTGTAAAATTCAGTGATTCGGGACATAAGGCTGAACTACAAACGTACGTATCAGCCGCATTCATATGGAGTGCGGAAGCAAAGCTCCCGCTTTGCAAACGTTGTCCAGCCGGTGCACTCCATTGACGTAGGCTGAACTACAAACGTGCCTGTCCGGAAATGACCCTTTCGGGAACGGATCCGGAGCTGGAAGCTCCGGCTACATTCTGGGAACGGGGACGGGGAATTGTAAGTTGTAAGTTGTGAGTTGTAAGTTGTGGGGGACGGGAGCGGGAACGGGTCCGGAGCTGGAAGCTCCGGCTACATTCTGGGAACGGGAACGGATCCGGAGCTGGAAGCTCCGGCTACATTCTGGGAACGGGAACGGGTCCGGAGCTGGAAGCTCCGGCTACATTCTGGGAACGGGAACGGACTGCAAACACTGGATATCACAGGATGGTGTTTTTTTGTTTTTTGGGATTGAATTCAGAGAGGAATCCGGTACATTAAACAAAGGCTCTGCGTTTTTTTAGTGACGACTCTTTTTTCTTCAAAATGGCATATAAATCGAAAAAAAAACGTTCTTCAACACAATGGTTCAGCATGGTGCGTGCTTTTATCAAGAAGCGCAAAAGCAAAATCCGTAGTGGACGGAAAAGCCTTTTCCTTCGCTTTTCAGCGAGTGGGATTGTGGTATTGTTGGCGGGTTTCGTTTTTTATTTATTCCAGCCGACTGAAATTAAAGAGGAAATTCGCTTTCTTAGCCATAATTATCTGCTGGCTAAACGGGCGATCCATCTGGATGAATTTGCTTGGGATCTCTGGAATCTTTATTTTTCCCAAAATTTTGTCACTTCGGACTATGAAGTCAGCGACGAGTCGTTCGTCTATGGCGGACTCCCCCGGGAGAATCGCGGGCGGAATCGGCGTTTTCTGCAGGTGTTGCGCAATCGTGGCTATTGGGTTGGCTATGATGAACGGTTGCGCAATCCTGCTTGGGTGGCTTACCGCCTTTTTGAGGTTCAGGGAACGGCTGAGATTTCGCCACGTCCGGATTCTTTTTTTCCGGATGAACGAACCCTTATCCAGGTACAGAGCGAGGATTATAC
>JBAXYW010000289.1:0-5577 GCA_041670605.1 Lentisphaeria bacterium | reverse complement strand
TGACGCGTTCGGCCTATTCTCCATCAGCAAGGGAAATATTTTTGTTTACCGCCTGAGCCATTAGGAAAAAGTGTGTTCCTTTTTGTTCAATCGCGCAGAAAAGCCTTTACTCAGGCGATATGACAGCAAAGACATCGAGCTTGCGCCTCATGCACCCGGTTTTGTAGTACAGGCTTGCGTCCCGAGTTCGTAGTTCACACGACCTTCAAACTGCTTCCCCGTTCCCGGAAAGTGGCCGGAGCTCCCAGCTCCGGATTCTCCCCGTTCCCGGACAAATCCGTCGAGTGCTGCAGAGCTGGCGGCACCACGCTTTTGACGCCTCTGTTTTTCGGGACGAAAACGAACCGCATTACTGGACGCCAGCGGTCTAAAGCTCGCGCTTCCCAGATAGCAGCCCCAAGGCTATTTCGCTTAGGGACGCAAGTCCACCCCGTGTCTGTCCGTGTATCCGTGCCACTCTACTGGCAGTTTCAGATAATGTTTTCAGCTTGGATTAGGCCGGCAACTTTTTTAGAAAACCTCGAACTCGCTGACGCCCATCAAACTGGGAGCAGTCGGATTTCCACCATTGGGAGCCTGCAGAAAACGCACACCGAGAGCCGGTCGTGGCGGAAAGGTAATTTTTTCAATTGTATCGCTAGCCGTACGCCAATCCGGATCAATATCCTGCCAGTTTCCTTGCAAATCCAGATATTGTAGGCGGATTTTTTGTGGAACTCCTCCTTTTGCCATCCAGGCGACAATAACGCGAGAAATCACCTGCTCCTGCGGCCAGGTCAGACAAATCCAATGTTCTCCGGAAGCGGCATCCGAAATCCAGGTATTGAAGGGATGGTATTGCACTGCCGGCAAACGCTCCCCGTCAACTGCACTGAACAGCCGATAGCCATTCTTCTCCCCCATAAATATGCTATCTGCAGCGACCGTTCCCTGAATAAAGGGGGATGCAGTCAGTATCTGTCCATTTTCACTGATGATAGTGATTTCACATTTGGATACATCAGGTGCCAGCGTTACCTGATGGTCCAGGGTAAAATCATCTTTGGACAGCTGCAGCCATGGCAACTGTCCAGCTAGCAGATAGCGGATTTCAAGCCGGCATGGCTGATTGGCGGCCAGCCTTAATCGCCCCTCCTTGCTCAGAGACGGCTTCCCGCTGAGGGCAAATCCGCTCTCGGCCACCAAGGTTGCATGGAGTTCAAGGCATTGTTCATTGAGTTGATTAAGCAAACCTGGATCGCCTTTCCCTGGTAAAGGATACTTGATAGGATCATCCAGAGTCAAAGCCCGTTGCGGAGCCTCATCCAGAAAAGCTTTTGCTTTGGCGACGAGTTCGGGAACCAGTCCTACGGCTTCAAGCTTGGCTGCGCTTTGCTGTAACTGATAAAGCATTTTGTAATCCTGGTAAGCAGCCCGCATGCCCAGCCAACGGCGAGAGATCACAAAGTCATCTCCAGGCCGTAAGGGCGAACGGGTTTCAAAGGCATTACCATCGCGTAATTCATAGACAACCGACATATATTTTACCATCTCCCAATTTTTAAAACGGTCGTCACGATACCAATAATAATAGCCATCCAATTGATGTCGCCAAGCACGCCAAGACATCAGACGGCAGTAAACCGTCGAATCCAGATATTCAGCAAATCCGTCACAGTCATAAAAGCCTAAACGAGAGCAATTCTGTCGGTAAAATGCCAGTGCTTCCGGTTCTCGGGTAACTTTGGTAATCACTACCGGATAATCCAGTTGCCGGTAAAATTCCTGGATATTAGCTTCCTTAGCGGAAAAGCTGGTTAGCGCAGACATCATTTTCAGGCCGGCTTTCTGAGCCATTCGCTGCATGTCGATGCTTTGTTCAATCCCGGCGGCGGAGGGTTCATCTTCCACCTGCAGCAGGAAGTCTTTGCCTGACAGTCCCAATTTACTGATTTCGGCAGCCAATTGCTGGACAAATTCGCGCCAGGCCTGTTGAACGCGCACATCCGACCAGGGTAACTTTGTCGTGGTCATAAAACGCGGGCCAATGGAAAAAATCAGCATAAACTTGCAGTTTGGTACCAGCTTCCTGGCGTTCTTAACCCGATCCTGTAAAGAAGCAAAGTTTAGTGGCTGCAAGCGATGATCTTTTCCCATTACCGGAGTGAAACTGCCCGTGTCAATCGCCAGAACATTATGTCCAAGCTCCTCCACTTCCTGCGGCAGAAAATTATAGCACCCAAAAGGTCCGACATCGATCGGTGCACGGCGGCATAATTCCACCGGCAAGACTTCAAACTCCAACAGGAGATCGCGGTCATACTCGGGATTGGTCGTCGCCGCAATCCGAATGCTGCCTCGATAATTTCCAGGAGACAGACCCTTGGTCGACAGCGAAACAAGTACCTGACGAGTACTCCCACCAGGTACTGTCAAACCGCCAATCTGATTGGCTACCGGCAAAGCATCCGTATAGTGCTCAGAACGAAATTTCGAGCCCGGCAAAAGTGGAGCATTGTACAAGGTGATAAAGTCCCGTCCGGAAAGCAAACGCTGGGCAACCAGAAACTCTCCGGGCATAACACGAAAATCAGCACTGTCACCCGATAAGTTCGAGATCATGATGGCAAATTCACGGGTCTGGCGACGATACAGTTTCAAACGCAATCCTAAATCTCTCTCAATTGTATCCGGAAAATCACGTTCTCTGGACATCTGTAACGCTTCTTTCAACCAAACTGGACAAAGTTTTTTGCCAAGGGCACTCGTAATCGCAGCCATTTCAGCTTCCGCTTCAGTGCAAAGCTTATTCGTTAAAAGCGCAGGGTTCGTCAAACGTGCCTGCCAGGTCAGCAGTTTCTGCAAATCAGCATCGACTTCTGCACGTAAATCCCCCGCGTCTGGAAAATTTTTTGCCAGGGAGGCTTGCGTTTTTTGCACCTGAGTCAAACATTTTTCTACCTTTTCAAGCACCTGTTCAACCTGAAAATTCCACAGGGGGGTGAATTCACTGGCTTTCGAACCGCGTTCAATTTGCAGCTGCCGCAACCAGACCGTACCATCAGCGCCTTTCGGCCAATACAATAGGAAAGAATAACGGTATTGAGCAGGATTCAATTGTTTCCCTTGGGGTGGAGCCTGAAAAGTATACTCTTTCTTCACCCAACCATCGGTTGTTGCTTCAGCTCCAAAGGGAACGGATTGCGTCCAGCCATAATTAATCAGAAAAAGAAAATTTCCCGCAAAGGTGTTTTTTACGTTTTCGGTTTTGACCCAATAACTGCAGGTATACGTTTCCCCTTCGACCAGATCCATGGACCAGCTCTGTGTTCCCTTGTTATATAAATAAATACCGGCTTCCTGAACACCGGAAATTTTAAAACAACGGCTGCCATCCGGACCCTCATTCACGACAGAACCGGCGGTTTTGCCGGCAAAAAAATGCCATCCGCTCATGCCTTCGCTGAAATCCCCTTCCCGTACATAATTTTTAGCCGGTTTTTCAAACGCTGCCACAAGGGAACATACCAGAAAAATACTGCCCAAAATCATTGTTCGCATAACGATCTCCATTGTTTATTCCCTACAAGAAGGATATCAAAACTGGCTCTGTTCACAATCCCTTAGCGCGCTCCATAACCATGTTCCGTTAACGTAAATCCATAATTGTTGACCCCATAAAAATTTTCTTTATTAAGAAAAGTTGGGGGAGAGAGACCGCGGACATGCCCATCCAGATAAAGAAAGTTGGCAATGCCGTTGCCAACCAGAGGATGCATCATTTTCTGACTGACGTTGGCCGGATTGTTGTGGCGATAGCCCGCCCACCAGCCGTTTACTACTTCATAGGTGGTCTGATAATTGCTGTCACAGATGTGTATGGCTTTGCCTGGCGTTTTTACTCCCGTGCGAATCCGAAAAAAATTCTTGTCCGTGCCGGCACGATATGCTCCGGTAAGCCAAGTATTGCAGCCATAATGCCCATATTGATAGCGCGGTGAAACCGCATTATCCGCTGTATACGGGATACCTTCCGCCGGACAACTAAAAGTGCGATACAGGGTTACACTGCTGGCCGAACTGAAGATATACTCAAAAATCAGAGTAGACCAGAGATATCCCCGTTGATCATATCCCGGACAGATCACCTCGGCATTGTCGTCAGAATAAAACGATAAGGCCAAAGCAAACTGCTTCATTTTACTGACACAGGAGATTGTTCTGGCTTTGTCGCGTGCCTTGCTCAAAGCCGGCAATAACATGCTGGCCAGAATGGCAATGATGGCAATCACGACCAACAATTCAATAAGGGTGAATCTACCTGATGATGAATGATTTCCATACCTGCTCATGAGAAACCGTTTTTTCTGCTTCATTGTTACCGCCTCTTGTTTTTTCCGATGGATAAAATAATCACCTTAAGTCCGTATCATTATACTATGCCCGGGAATATATTGCATTGGGATGAGTTTTTTTTGCACCGGCATCGCTGTTCCTGACAAAATAGCCAGCAGGCGGGGAACTGCCCATTCAACAAGATCATCCTGATTGGCAACTAAATTACTGAAAAAAGAATCCCGGGTTTGCGGAGAACCCACCGGGACAACAGACAAATCCTGCGGAATTCGGATGCCATGTTGCCGTAAAAACTCCATACCTGCCCGGACGAAATTAGCGGAGGCGATCAAAGCCGTGGGAGGCTTCCGCAAGGCAAGGAAAAAATTCATTCGTTCGGCAAAAATATTTTTTTGATAATCTTCTCCCCAACGCTGATATTGTTCTTGCAAATCATCTTTGATTCGAAATAATTCTGGGGCAAAATCGTTTCCCAGAACATCACGATAGGCACGTTGGATATTATCCAGGAAAAACTGAAATTCCTCTGAGCGGGCGGTTTCGATGAAGGCGATCCGGCGATGTCCCGCTGCATGCAAGTGCTGAAGTACTAGTTTGTAACTTTCATAGTGATCAAATTCAACTCCGTTCATCCACGGTAATCCATCCTGGACATTGCCGACAACCGGAAAACTTCGCTGCAAGAGCAGATGCATCAGCTCTTTTCGGGCACTGGAACCAAGAACAATCGCTGCCGACAAAGGCAATTTTAGTAGAAAATCCACTTCATTACCTATTGCCAGGCCATCCGGAATACCAAGCGCCAGCAGACGACAACCGATCGAGCGATATTTATCATTCAAATAGGATATCGAGCGAAAGACTTCCAACCCGATAATCCCAATCGTCGGCAAAACTTCTCCTTGCCGGGCAGAATGATTGCTGACAAAAGTACCACGGGTACCGTCTATCGTCAACAGCCCACGATCCTCCAAAAGCTGGATGGCTTTCTTCAAGGTTGCATGATGAACCCCAAACTCCTTGCTCAACTGCAACATTCCAGGCAAACGCCCACAGGGACACTTAACCCGTATGTACTTTTCCAATGTCAGACTGACTTCTTGATATTTGGAAGCTGCCATCAAATGAATTCCTGCATGATCTAAATACCTAAACTAAACAAACTGGTAACTATTATAGTCGCTATTACATACAAAAGTCAAGTCAGCTTGAAACTTTTTTTTCAGAGTGACGGAGAGTAAC
>JBAXYW010000288.1:0-5594 GCA_041670605.1 Lentisphaeria bacterium | reverse complement strand
ATGGGCTTATCACCATTTTACTGCTGGATATATCAAAAGTTTGGATTTCTTTCACTGCCCATCGGAGCCCGTCATACCAACCTATTTTAACCGTGAAAGCGGGATTAGTTATGGGTATAACATAATGACGTTCGGTCAAAATCCATTACCTGCAGCCGGCCCGTCACGTTTCGTCCCGGTGGTCAAAAAAATTGCTGAAATTCAGCGTTCCAAGAAAGCACCCAGTGTTCTGTTATACGGAGATGGCGCTCCTCAGGGAACCCTTCCCGGGTCTACCCTTCCGAATCGGGGAGGTACTTTGTATGCAACAG
Source organism: Lentisphaeria bacterium (assembly GCA_041670605.1). Classification (GTDB taxonomy): domain Bacteria; phylum Verrucomicrobiota; class Lentisphaeria; order Oligosphaerales; family Oligosphaeraceae; genus JAQVUB01. Next base: position 5,283 of record JBAXYW010000288.1, on the reverse strand, counting down.
AATTTTATTTCTGGTATACGACCGACCGCCCAGTCACCCAAGCGAAATACGATTCCCGAGCTATCTATCTCCGGCATTCCAATAAAGCAGGAAATTATGTGACTTTGTCCGGATCTGCCCATGCTTATATGGACTCCGGCCCATGCTATCAAAATGATGCCTGGTTTCCTATGCAGAAAATTCGCTATTCTCCCGCAGATGCATCTTTATCGGATACCTGGTAAGCCGCAGGCTGGATCAGAGATTACTGAAATTTATCTGTAGCGACGGCCTCCCCTTATTGCAGTTCGTTGCCATTACAAAAGCCGACGGGTCAGCCGTTCTGTTGGCGGTCACTTGCGACCGCCGGGGACGGGAGCGGATCCGGAGCTGGAAGCTCCGGCCACTTTCCGGAGAGACTTCGGGGACTGGGGAGCGGGCTTAAGGCCGAACTACAAACGTACGCATCCGACGAACGTACCTGTCCCAAAATGATCTCCTAGAACAGGATGGAATCTTTAGGGAGCGGAGAAATGGGCTGAACAGCGCGAGCTATAGACCGCCGGCGTCCAGTAACGCGGTTCGGTTTCATCTCAAAAACGGAGGTGTCCAGGAACTGGTGAGTGAACCCGCTAGCAGAACGCAGCCTGATGGCTGACTTACGAACTCGGGATGCAAGCATATACTACAAATGTACACTTACCAATGTTTTACATAAGTTGCTTAGAGCATTTCTTCCCAAAAAACAAGAAACTGGCTAACATGTAGTAGTGTAACCCTGTTCTGAACCACGCCGAAAATGAATGTAAAAATGCGTTTTAAAAAGTGAGAAATGTGGGACTTAACGATTTTCTTCAAAAAAAATCTGCGAAATCTGCGGACAAATGGTATTATCCTGCTTGGATATGTCCGAGGAATCCGTGCGGCTGAAGGGGCAGGCGCCGTCCAAATGGGGTTTTGCGATCAATGTAGGATGGATTATCTGCCGTTTCGATTCGTATTGTGTTCCTGCCATTTTTGATTTTGCCGTTGATTTTAAAGGTGGCCTGTGGTCCCAATTGGATCCCGCAACAAAGGCCATTGAGGAAGAGAGTCGCACAATCACCAGCACCTGGAATATGCAAGCGTGTCCAGCTGGCATCGCCATTGGGGATTATCGCATCATAACGGAACCAGGCACAACAACGTGTCAGATTCTCCTCTTCGTTCAGATTTACTGGCTCGGAATTTTGGCGCAACAGAACAAAATCGTTATCACCGACATTCCTGATAAAGATATCATAGAGCAAGGGAAGAGTGTGCAATTCCGGCTGCGTATAATTGAAAGGCTCCGCTGCCAAGTCGGTATGGAAAATTGCGACGAGCAACTGTCGAGGGGCGATTTGTAGACGAAACCCCACGGGCGTGCATTCCGGCAGGTAAATTTGGTTTTCCCAAGAATCGTACAGACGACAATTTTCCCATCCTGGACAAGTGACGGTGCTATCGACCAGATTTCTGGATTCGTTGCTGAAAACGCACATGTCATCCTGGCAATAAAAGTGCAGATCCGGCTCCCAATGGCTGAAATTGACACGTTTTCCGCATGTCTCTTGCAGAAAATCCGGCAATTGTTCAAGTTGAATACAGTTTGCCTGACAGGTGATTTGGGCAGTGTTTTCGGTTGTGACCGGCAGGGAATCGACAAAGATTACCGGCACTCGCTTTGCCTGTAGCTCGGCAATACGTTTCAGGGACGCTTCCGGCAGGCGTTCGGATTGTGGGATGACCAGTGCGCCATAGGATTCCTGGTTTACACAAAGTCGTTTATCCTGTGTAGTTGAATCGTTGCAGATGGTTTCAATGGGCAGGAAATCAAAATCGAAGCCTGCCCGCGACAAGGTGGCTGCGACTTCGTCAATGATCATTGACTTGCCGCCCATCCATTCCGCCTCAGCATTATAGCAAATAGCCAAATCTGCCCTGTGGATGCCATGGGAGGTAAGATGTGCGACTCGTTGCACATAGGAGGCGATTTTACCAAAGACATCGAATTGCGGGTTGTATCCTCGCGCATGGAATACAGGCGGCATGTAGCCTTTGACATATCCCGGAGGCGTGTTGCTAAGGTCGCCGCCCGTGCGTTCCTCATGTTGTGGGAAGCCATCGGGAATAATCAATGAGAAGGCATGCGGCACGAAATGGGTTGTTCCGGCGGCCAGGAAGTGATTAAAAAGGGCACGGATGATTGAGACCCCGGCAGTCCAACCATAGGCGCCCATGATTTCGCACATAACCCGGTTTTTCATGTGTGGTGAGATGTGCGCGAGCGAGGCTCCCAGCCTGGCCAGAGTGTACTGGTAAAACTTGTAGTTGTACTGCCGGCCTGTTGTATTTGCAGTATGCCTGATGCTGGTGATGCCTGGAACCATCTGGTTTAGCACCACGTCCAGACCAGCCATGTCCATACCCTGCATCGCACGAAAAAAGTGGCCGCAGCCGAAGCCGGTGCGCTGGTGTGTTCCCTCATCTTCCAGAACGTGTCCAATGTATTCGACATGGTGTTCGCGGCACCAGTTGCCCAGCTGATAACTGAAGTTTTCCCGCCATAATGCGGAGATGGTATCCATGTAGGCCAGGCGGAGTTTGGCGCTGCAGCAGTCCACTTCGTCCCAAAGCGCAGGAAGTCTGGGCAGAAGTTCTTCTTCAGAAATATTGGCTTTTGCGGCGACTTTTGCGGCGATTCCTTCCCACCAAGGATAGAGTCGTTCCAATTGCCCCATGCGGTGATTTTGGAAATCGTGTCCGTATTCACCATTGCAGTTGCCGAAGGCAGGTTCGTCTGTGAAGAAACCAGCCAATTCCTTGCCGAAGTACTCTCCGAGGCGGGCGTGAATTTTCTCATGGACTTCGTCGATGAGGAGCCGGCAGGATTCCTTCGAAAGCATTGAGATGAAATTGCCGAAGTAGTTCAGGCGTTTTATGTCGGCCTCAATAACAAAGAAAATTCTCCAAATGCCGTCTGGTATGTCAAAATTACAAATGCCGTCCTGCAAATTGGCAATGAGATTGATGGGTTCGCCAAAGCAATGTCCGCTGACTTCGTCACGACGGAAAGCAGATACCGAGACGATTTTCTCGATGTCGGATAAATCAGGGAACAGCAAGGCCGCACCAGGCAGAGATCCGACCACATCCGTGGGTTCGACCCTGAGATTACGCGGACGCAAATGGGCATTTTCCGGTTTGGCGAGGGTATTGTTGGCGCTGCCGGTGGGCACATGGTCATCATCCATCAACCAGATTCGCATGCCCAGTTTTCGGGCTGTCAGCAGTACCATTTCCAGCATCTGGAACCAAGGCTCCGTGCAAAACCAGTCACCTCCGCGATTTTCCAGGGTGATTTCGTAGATACCGATCTGGTGAAGGGTTTCCAGCTCCCGGCAAACCAGTTCTGCAGTTTCCCCGGTGTACCAGAGAAAGGGAAGGAGGTGGTTGCCGGTCTGGTTATTCAGGCTTTCCGCTATTCTACTTTTCATTTTTACTCCGGATAACAAATTGGTACTGTCCACTTTGCACAGTTGCAGGAATACTTTCCCTCGAGAAGAATTCTGGAATTTCAATTTTTGCGGATGTATTTGGCGGGATTTGGATATTCCAACACAGGTTTCCATCTGCAAGGAATTGCCAGCCGCAGGTGGCCAATCCGTAGGGTGTTTGCAGTGAAGCCTTGGCAAAGCCCAGTCGCTTATCAGGAACAAGTCTGAAAAGCAGGATTTTGCCCCCTGGTGTTTCATAGTCGAGGCCAGCAACGTATTTGAACATCCATTCACCGACTGCTCCGTAGGCATAGTGATTGAATGAATTCATAAGGACATCGCCGAATCCGCCTTCCCTCGTATAGGAATTCCAGCGTTCCCAGATGGTGGTTGCGCCCTGGTTGACGGAGAACAACCAGGATGGATACTCCTCCTGCAGCAACAGGGAATAAGCAGTCTCGTGCAGGTTGTTTTCCGCCAGTACCAGCGTCAGGTATGCAGTTCCAAGAAAGCCAGTGTCCAGCTTCATGCCGTTTTGTGCAATCAAGTCTCGAAGAAGCTCAGCGTTTTTGGCACGAGAGGACTCTGGAAGCAAATCAAAATGCAATGCGAGCACACACGCAGTCTGTGTACGCGCGGTCAACAGACCGGATTCATCAAGGAATTCGCGCTGGAAGGCAAGTTTGATCTCAGCGCAAAGTTGATGAAAGTAATCCGCATCCTGCTTTTTGCCAAGGAGGGCGGCAGTTCTTGCCATTAATTCTGTTGTAAAGGCGAAATACGCCGTTCCGATAAGATTTTTTGGGGTTTCGGTTTTTGCCAAAGCCAGCCAGTCACCCAGGGAATTTTTCGTCGGAATAAGATTGGTGGCAGTATCTCGCCGGTAGATTATCCAAGCACGCATCGAGTCATAGCCCTCTTGCAAAAAGGAGATATCAGCATAGCGTTGGTACATGATCCACGGTACTATAACCAGTGCATCTGCCCAGCCTGCCTCACCTTTCCATTCCGGAAACAGGTTGGGCACGATGATTGCACCGGAACCATCAGGAAACTGCGCTTCGCGCTGGTCGCGAAGCCATTTGCGGAAAAAGGCTGAGACATTTTGGTTGCAGGCGGCTGTCGCGCAGAAAACCTGTGCGTCTCCAGTCCAGCCGAGCCGTTCGTCGCGTTGTGGGCAATCTGTTGGAATCTCGAGGAAGTTGTCCCTTTGTCCCCAAGTAATATTGCTGTAGAGCTGATTCACTTTGTCATCTCCACACTCGAATTTACCGGTATTCGGCAAATCCGAGTGAATAACGACGGCCGTCGCCTCGATGAAATTTGGCGCATTTGCGAATTGGAAGCCGTCGACCTGGACATAACGGAAGCCGTGAAAAGTGAATCGTGGTTCCCAAGTTTTAACTTCCTCCAAAGGGCCTGACGTAATGAGATAATCAGTGGAATGGGCACTGCGATAATTCAAAGTGTACAGAGTTCCGTCAGAATTGAGCATTTCAGCGAACCGAATCGTAAATAATCGCCCAGGATGACTGCGATAACGTATCTTCACCCAGCCGGTGATATTCTGACCGAAATCGAAGATGGTCACATCCTGTTGCGGATGAAGAATGACGACTGGCTCAAGTTCCTGGATTCTCCGAACTCCGGGGCAGCATTTTACTGCAAGCGATGGGTGTTAGACGCCATCTAAAAGTTCCGGTTTTTCTGCCATCTAAAAGTTCCGGTTTTTGATCAAGGCGTGAGGAAACGTGGTGGAAAACCGTAGGATTTCACCGTTATATCT
>JBAXYW010000287.1:0-5597 GCA_041670605.1 Lentisphaeria bacterium | reverse complement strand
ACTCAGGCGGACTACCTGCAACAGCGCTATTTGGCCTTTTATCCGGAACCGGACAGCCAACTGGCTGAAGAACTGACCAATCGCATTGCCAATGTTTATAATTCCTGCCAATTGGATATGCTTTATTTCGATGGTTCCGAAGGCATGCGAAATCGTTATGCGATCGATGTCATGCGCTGGAAAATTTTCCGCAAATTGCACGCTGCGGTTTGTGAGGGCAGTTGTCTTGGTCACAACAATTGGTGGTTTCATTCCCGTTTAGGCACTTGGGATTGTCCAGTCTGGGGCAGCCGCAAATTTCATAATGAGCATATCAAACTATGCCTTAAGGCGCGTAAGAGTGACCTTTTGGAGCCGCAGCTCGGCTGGTGGGCGCCATTGGGACCAACTGAATTTCATCGTGGTCAATTTCCCGACGAACTGGAATATTTCGCCGGCAAGAATATGGCTTTAGATGGGCCGATGTCAATTCAAGCAGTTGATTGCTCTAAACGTCCCCCTAATGCTCGTTTGCCAGAAATGATGACGATTCTGGGCTGGTACGAGCGTTTGCGTCTAGCCCATTATTTTGACGCCGCGACCTTAGCGACTTTATCCCAAGCCGGAGCTGACTTTCAGCTGAGTATAGATGGTGACGGACGCTGGCGACTAACGCCATTGCGGCTTTTGCTGCACAAATTCACCAATCAAGCGGAGGCTTCGGAAGGCTGGCAGCTAAATAACCCATATAAACAGCAAGCTCTGGCTTTCCGCCTAGAAGCACTTTATCAGCTGGAAAGTCCTGCGCTTTCGGACCAACAAGCGACAATCGATTTCAGTCAGGAAATCGATACTGCCAGCCGTGAGACAGCTTCTGGCATTGAGATGCAATTAGCTTGTCGCCCCGGTCGGGAATCCGCTTCAGCATTACAAATTCAGGCTCAAAACAGCACGGATACGAATCGTGCTGCCTGGTGTAAGATCGGCCTGAGTTTTCCGCATCCCTACCGCAATATTCAGCCAGCTCGGGGGTTTGGAGTTTGGATAAAAGGTGATAATTCCGGAGCCTTGCTTAATTTCCAGCTAAAAACAGCGCAAGCATATTTTGGCGGCCTTTCAGAACATTATGTCGATCTCAATTTTTCCGGCTGGCGCTATTTTGAGCTATTATTTCGCGAACGGGATGCCGCCCGATACAACGACTATCAATGGCCAGGGTCACAACGGCTGGGTCGACACGATATCTATCGATCGGCATTAAATACCGAACATATCGAGCAATTTAACCTTTTACTTAACGCGATTCCCGCTTCTGGGCAAAGCCAAATACTCGTCGGCCCAATACAATTACTGCCAGAGAAAAAAGTTCACATTCAACAGCCGGAACTGAACCTGAATGGCCAAAAATGGGTTTTGCCGGTAGAGCTGCTTTCCGGGCAATACCTGGAGCTGGAAACGAACGGGCGGCTATCTCATTTTGATGAGCGAGGTTCACTGATAAATCGAATCAAATTATCAGAAAATGATCAGCCGATGATCCTGGCAGCCAGCGACAATCGCTTGCAACTCAGCGACTCCAGCACCAGACCGCCAAGAGCTGAACTCACCGTCTTCTGCCAAGGGGATTCATTCGGAAACCCCAACCAACAAATTGACTGGAAATGTTTGCAACGGGAATATGACAAGCCCATAATGATCCTGCACCCCGATAGCCAAGACAATCATTGGGAGATCATGGCAAGACAAAGCGAAAATAAACAGGAGCAAATTAAGCTGGAATTAGAATTGGAACTGGACAATATCGGCTCCTGCCTGGAAGAAACAACTGAAAAACAGTCTGAGCTGACCCTGGACGAACCAATCTTTCGACTCAATGGACATGATTACCATTTCCCAGTCTCACTGGCCATTGGCCAGCTTTTGCGCTGGCGGGACAAACTAAATTGGCAACTGCTCAACGCTGCCGGTCAAGTTATTCAAACCGGAAGCCTCAGCACGCCTTTGCCAACGCTGCACCCGGGAGAGAATCCCGCTTCTCTCACTTTTGCAAAGGCAGGCAGTAATAAATGTCGTTTACTGCTCCGAGTCGTCAAAAACTATCAATAATCAAAACCTTTTGGCTCCCCGTCACTAGTTTAGCTTCCGATACAGCCCAACAAAAAGAAAAAAAGAAGGAAAATCCAACATGCCCATTTTTACTCTTTTGTCTTTTTTCTTCTGCACCGCGTTCGTTGCTTTTCTCACTTGGCGGATCACCAAGGGGGAGGATGTCCAGAGCCGCAATGGCTATTATTTAGCCGGTCGCAGCCTGACATTTCCGGTCATTGCCGGTTCCTTATTGTTGACCAACCTGTCGACCGAACAATTGGTCGGACTCAATGGTGACGGTTTCTTATTTGGCTTATCCGTCATGGTCTGGGAAGTTGCGGCCGTTGTCGCACTGGTAATCATGGGCTTGTTTTTTCTGCCACGGTTTTTAAAAAGCGGCATCACCACTATTCCGGAATTGCTGGAACTGCGCTTCGATCAAGGCACCCAAGTAATTTGTAATTTGATTTTTCTGCTGGCTTATGCCACGATCTTGCTGCCGATTGTACTTTATACCGGAGCAAGTGGCTTGGCCGGTATCCTGGACTTGCCGGCTTTGACCGGCATCCAGAACCAAACCGTGATTTTATGGTTAAGCGTCTGGTTTGTCGGCTGTATCGGCTCTATGTATGCCCTCTTCGGCGGGCTTCGTTCAGTCGCAGTCTCCGATACCTTGAACAGCATCGGACTATTAAGCGGCGGCTTCCTGATTACTCTTTTCGGCTTATCAGCCATTGGAGATGGGGATGGCATTTGGGCCGGCTTGCAATTATTAGGAGAAAACATCCCGGAACGTCTCAATTCCATTGGCGGTCCGAAAGACCCGGTGCCTTTCAGCAACATCTTCACTGGAGTTATTATCATCAATGTTTTTTACTGGTGCACCAATCAGCAGATCATCCAGCGTACCTTTGCCGCCAAAAACCTGGCTGAAGGGCAAAAAGGCATCTTCCTTACCGGCCTGCTGAAATTGCTGGGACCGATGTATCTGGTGCTGCCTGGCATCATGGCCTACTATCTGTTTGTCTATCGGGGGAATGAAACGAACTTGGCGGCCGTGGATGCTTACGGCAAATTGGTGCGAACGGTTTTGCCGGCACCCCTGGCCGGCTTTTTCGCCGCCGTTATGGTTGGCGCTATTCTTTCCTCGTTCAATTCGGTATTAAACAGCACTTGCACCCTTTTCAGTCTTGGAATATACAAAAACCTCTGGAAAAAAGAAGCGTCAGAAATAGAAATGGTCAAATCCGGCAAATATTTTGGCTTAATCATCGCCATTATTTCTATGTGCGTGGCTCCATTGCTAGCCAGCCAGAAAAGCATTTTCGGCTATTTACAGACCATGAATGGTTTGTACAGTATCCCCATCTGCGCGGTGGTTTTTATTGCACTTTTAACCAAAAAGGTGCCCCCTTTAGCGGCCAAGGTGGCCTTGCTCGGCGGGGTTCTATCGATTGGAGGCAGCTACTTGTTCTTTCCGGAATTAGTAAAACAACTCGGTGGCTATTATCATTTTCTTGGCATCATGTTTGTTTTCTGGATTGTCGTTATGCTGTTCATTCGACTTGTCAAACCCATGCCGCAAGCCTGGGTGCAGAAAAATAGCAATGCCGTTGATCTGACTCCCTGGAAATATGCCTGGCCCGCCGGTATCACCCTCCTGATACTGGTCATGCTGGTTTATGGATTATTTGCTGACTTTTCAGTGCTGGCAGGCTGAAACGCAATATTTTGCTTCAAATGCTGTTTTTACTGGCAAAAGGAGGCTTTTAAGGCTCAAAAAAACCTTTTCTGAAGTCAAGTTATTGCTAATCAATGACTTGCCTTGATCCGACCCCCAATCAATGAAGACCGCATGTTCTGCGATCAAAATCGGTGGGCCGATAGAGCATGACAAAGCGATATCCGAACCGGGATGTCGAGGAGTTTTTTTAACAGTTCCTTTGAAATATTTGGAGCACCGACGAAAGGGAATGATGAACCAATCTGACTGTAGGATTCTTGCCGATCTTGCCAGACGGTATGCTGAGCTTTGCGCAGATCCGGTTCAGAGTGTACGCCGTGCCCTGTGGCAGCGGCACAACAGCCTGAAAGGAGACCGCCCCCTGATTTATGTGCGGGCTTTTGCATGGCAGGAAATGCCCGAGGCGACGTGTCTCTGTGCCGATCCGTTTGCCCGGCAGTATGAGGATCAGCTCCGGCGCTTGCTCTTCTGGGGATCCTTCCGGGATGATTCGATTTTCGAACCCTGGATTACCGTTCCAGCCGTGCCGGTCTGCACGGGCTGGGGCATGCACGAGGAACGCCATTTCAGTGACGAACTGCGTGGCTCCTTCAAGATTGACTATCCACTCAGGGAACTCACAGATATGGGAAAATTGCGAACTCCCTGGCATCAGATTGATGAAGCGGAGACTGCGGAGAGGGTCGCCCGTTTATCGGAAGCAGTTGGCGACATTCTCACCATTAATGTTGACCGCGGGCCGGCCTACCGGATGTGGACCGGGGATATTTCCACGACCCTTGGGTATCTTCGCGGCATGGAACATTTCATGCTGGATATGTATGATCACCCGGAATGGCTACACCGCCTAGTCAAATTCATGAGTGATGGCATCCAAAAAGTCCAGGCAGAAGCGGAAACCGCCGGAGACTGGGGACTATGCGCTCACCAAAACCAGGCGATGCCTTACGCAGAGGAATTGGAAGATCCGTCCGCCAATTGTAACGGAGTGAAACGCAGTCAGCTCTGGGGATATATGGCAGCCCAGGAATTTACTGCAGTGTCGCCGACTATGTTTGATGAATTCCTGTTGCAGTATCAGCTTCCAATACTGAAAAAATTCGGTCTGGTAGCCTATGGCTGCTGCGAAGATTTAAGCGAAAAGATTGCCTGCCTGCGACAGATTCCCAACTTGCGACGCATCGCAGTCTCTCCCTTTGCGAACATCCGGCGCTGTGCGGAACAAATCGGGATCGATTATGTCCTGAGCTATCGCCCCAGCCCAGCCGATATGGTCAGTTATGGCTTTGACCCGAACCGGATCAAGTCAATTCTACGGAACGCCCTGCAGATCTGCCGGAATTGTCATGTGGACATCACGCTGAAAGATGTCGAAACCGTAGAACAGGATCCGTCCAGAGTGCACAAATGGGTCGCTCTGACCCGGGAAGTCATCGAAGAAGTTTTTGCCTGATGAGCTTGACCTTGTGGACATTGCCAGAATTGCCAATCAACAGATTGTCTGGATCCGACCCCAATCACCAACGGTTGGCTTTTTCTTATTCCCAGATAAAATCGTTGTCGGAAAGCCGGCAAATGACCAATTCTGGATTTTTCTGGAGTACCGGCAGCAGGCTTTCTCTGAGTCTGACTGCATTGCTCAATCGTGAGATGCTGTTACCGACAACACCATATTGGAGCCCGCCTGCACTGGCCACCCAGTGTTCCATATCCACATAATTATCTTTTTTTGGAGCATGCCAATGGTGTTGCAACTGGTACCAGTTATTTTGGTAGTCACAGATTT
>JBAXYW010000286.1:0-5603 GCA_041670605.1 Lentisphaeria bacterium | reverse complement strand
TTTGGCGACCAGACGGTATGCCATGACTGTTTTATCCTGTCCCAAGCGGTGCGTCCGATCGATAGCCTGATTTTCCACAGCGGGATTCCACCAGGGGTCATACAGGAAGACATAATCGGCTTTGGTCAAGGTCAAGCCAGTTCCGGCGGCTTTCAGGCTGAGCAGAAAAATTCCCGGGCGCTCATCGTCACTGAATTCACGTACGAGTTCGCCGCGTTTATGCAGAGGGGTCTCTCCGGTAATCATCCAGAAAGGCAGTTCGGCACTGCGCAGTCGTTTCGCAATCAGATCCAACATGCTGGTGAATTGGCTGAACACCAGAACGGAATGTCCTGCTTCGGTAATTTCGCTGAGTTTTTCGAGCAGCAGCTCCAATTTTCCGGAATTGTTTTCTTGCGGCGTTTTCAAGATCAGTGCGGGGTCGCAACAGATTTGGCGCAAGCGGGTCAGGCCAGCCAGAATTTGCATGGCTCCATATTCTTTCATAGCCTGCCGAGTTTGTAGCAGGGTTCGGTCATAAAGTTCACGCTGACTTTCACAGAGCTCCACTGGCAGGATTTCCACGATACGGGGCGGCAGTTCGGGTGCCACCATTTTTTTGCTGCGCCGCAGCATCAGCAGATTCAGACGTTTGCGCAAAGCCGCAGAATCCCCTGAATAACGGTTCAAGAAATCATCGGGTTTGCCGAAAAATTGTGGATTTAGGAAGTCCATAATGGACCATAAGTCCAGGATCCGGTTTTCCATTGGTGTTCCGGTCAAAGCCAGTTTATGCCGGGCGGGCAAGGATTTGACGGCCAGGGTCACCTGGGCGTTTGGATTTTTGATCGCCTGAGCTTCATCCAAAACAAGAAAATCATATTCCCGGCTCACCAGCAAATCCCTTTCCTGCCGCACCATGCCATAATGAGTAACCAGCAAATCAAAGGAACCCGCACAATAGACTTTTTCGCGTTCCTGTTTATTGCCCTCCCAAATTTTAACCTGCAACCCCGGACAGAATTTTTCCGCCTGGCTTTGCCAAACCGCCATAACGGTAGCCGGACAAATGATCAGTGCCTGGAAATTTTTGCTGCGCAGTTTAGCGGCGGTCAGCACGGCCAATACCTGCAGGGTTTTCCCCAGCCCCATATCATCGGCCAGGATACAGCCTGCGCCGGAGAGACAGCGGTTCATCAGAAAAGTAAAACCCGAGCGCTGATAACTGCGCAGCACCGGCAACAATTCAGCCGGCAGTTCCGGTTCTTCTGCAAGCGGTTCCCGGCAGAGACTTTCGTAAAAGGAGGTACTGCTACTGGCTAACGAAATATCAGCATAGGCAGTCAGTTTTTTAATTTGTTCGCTGGCCTGATGGCGAAGCAGCGGCATGGTTTCCGTGCTGCTAAACCCCTGTTCTTCCATCCGGCTTAACAGCAGCTGTGCCCGTAGCGGATCAAGCGCCAGCCAATGTCCGCTGGAAGAATGAACGACGGCCTGCTCGTGGCGCAAGGCCGTTTGCAAATCCCCGGCACTGATCGGAACTCCGGACAACTGCCAGCCCAGACCCAATTCCAGCAAAGCGGATTGCCCCCGCAGATTCAGCTGCACGGTTAATTCACCCAATGATTCCTGCAGCAAGCCATTCAGGCTGGCAGCCTGCTTTTTCGTAATCCCTTCCGGTAGACTCTGCCAGAATTTCCTCAGTTCGCTGGCATTTTTCGGGCTGCCATCCAGCGCAACCTGCGACTCCTGTACCTGCCCCAAGCGGGCAGCAAAAGCCAGCAGTTTTTCACGTAGCTCAAGAGACTGCGGACTGGCTTTGAGAATCGCAACTTGAAAGCCTTTCTCTGAAGGACTGATTCGGGAGACTGGTGCCCATTCACGCTGCAGGGGAAGCTTTTGTCCGTCGAAACGGCAGGAAAGCAGAAATTTGCCGAGCTGGAAATCCGCAAAAAGCTCAACTTCTGCAGTATTACTGGTGATTTTTTCGACTTCTTCCCCCTCGAGTAAGTCCAGCCTGCCCTGTAGAATATCACTGAGTCTTGCCGGGATCTGGTGTTTTTCAAGGAAAAAGGGTTTTGAGCTGAAATACTCATTCAGAACTGGCCAGGGGATCGGCGGCTGATAGGTCAGCAGCTGCTTACGCACTTCAATGCGGTTAGGATCATTTTCCAGCTGGCGCAGGACTTCATAGGGCTGACGCTTCCGCCCATCCAGAAAAACAAAAAATGGTGTAATCCGATAGCGCTCATTCTGCCGAGTGAGTTCCACAATCAGACGGGCGGGAACGACCTGCCCCGGCGGCAGGATACATTGCTGGGTATCCCGATTAAGAAAACGGTCAGGATATTCCGCCCAGCGTTTTCGCCAGGAAAGAAATTCTTCCGCATTCAAGTTCAACAGGATCAAGTCCCGGTTGCGGGGATAATTTTGCTTCAGGGTTTGAATAAGCCACGTCAGAAATTTCTGGTCATGAGGCGGCCAGTTGCGCAGCATTTTTCGATTTTCGTGAAGCAGATCACAACCATACGTATAGACATTGCCCAGCTTCAGAAGCTGCCGACGCCCCTCCTCTAAAGCATAAAAACGGATGCCGACTCGCCCAGGTTCATGATGAAAATCCACCTCGACTTCCAGACGCATTTCCCGCTTCTCAGGAGTAGCGTCCGAAAAAAGATTACCAAGAAAATTCCCCTGTTGCAGCCGAACTGGCTGCCCAGGCTTCATCGGGGGCAAACGCCGAACAGGCGCTGCCGCAGGGCTTTGCCAAGCCTGCTGCTGGCAGACTTTTCTGAGCAGGATGCCCGCCGCATAGGCATGCAGACAAAAGGGATCGGGATAATGGCAGCCGCATTTCGGACGCCATAGCCCGTCGGTGCGTCGCCAGGTGCAGGTAAAAACTCCAATCTGAGCCTGCAGAAAATCGACTCCCCAGCGAAGGGTATATGTACTTCCTGGTTTAAGCAAGACGCTGCTGGTTGCCGTAATAATACCGGGCTTGAACAAAGCCCGAAACTCTTTTTCTAAAAGCCATTCGGCAAGCCATTCCGGAGGAGTTTCCGGATGCTGTATGGATAAATCACTCATCAATACAATGTTTCGTATTTCAATGCTGCAGGCGCCGTGCCAAGTCGGCTTCGTATTGATCCAAGTCAGAAATTGGCCGTTGCGCCACGCCACTTTGTTGTGCTGCTTCAGCGACTTTGCGTGCGACATGCGGAACGACCCGAGGATCAAACGGCTTCGGGATCACATAGGTGGCTTTCAGCGGATTCTTTCCAACAAACATGCCCGCCGCAGCATCTGCGGGATAGGCTACTTTCAGGATACCTTGGATGTCCGCGGGGATTTCCATATTCGCGATTTCCGCCAATGCCAGAGAAGCCGCCAGTTTCATTTCTTCGGTAATATCGCTAGCCTGGACATCCAGCGCACCGCGGAAAATTCCAGGGAAGCCCAGTACGTTGTTGATCTGATTGGGGAAGTCAGTTCGCCCGGTACCGACGACCAGAGCGCCGGCCTGAAGAGCCAAGTCCGGCATGATTTCCGGCATCGGATTGGCCATTGCGAAAACGATCGCTCCCTGATTCATGGAACGCACCATGTCTTGAGTGACGCAATTGCCGCTAGAACAGCCCAGGAATAAATCCGCGCCGCGCATAGCCTCTGCCAGAGTCCGGCATTTGCGCTCTGTCGCCAGAGCCAGCTTGGCAGGATTGCCGGCATTCTCCCGGGTAATAACGCCTTTACTGTCGCAGACAATAACATTTTCCCGTTGGATGCCTGCGCTGATATAAAAGTTGGTGCAAGAGAGTCCGGCCGCGCCGGCACCATTGACCACCACCTGGATATCAGCCAGCTTTTTGCCAGTCAATTTCACGGCATTGAGCAGCGCCGCCAAAGAAATAATGGCAGTACCGTGTTGGTCATCATGGAAAACCGGTATCCCCATCCGTTTTTTCAACACCGTCTCAACCTTGAAACAAGCCGGTGAAGCAATATCTTCTAGGTTGATTCCTCCAAAAGTCGGTTCCAGGGTAGCGACCATTTCAATCAGCTTATCCGCATCGGTTTTGCCCTCCGGAGTAAAGACATTCTGCAGGCAAAGGGGCATCGCATCGATGTCCGCGAAACGTTTGAAAAGAACACATTTCCCTTCCATGACCGGGAGGCCGGCTACAGGTCCAATATTGCCCAAGCCCAAAACCACAGTCCCATCGCTGACAACCGCCACCGTGTTTCCCTTGCTGGTATATTCATAAACCGAGCGGGGATTTTCCTTGATCGCAAGACAGGGTTCAGCCACCCCCGGAGTATAGGCCATCGACAAATCCTGCTGCGTCTCACAAGCTTTGCTGGCAACTACATGCAATTTCCCGGGAACCGGATAGCGATGATATTTTAAAGTGTCTGATTCTGTAGTGGACATGGAAGACCTTTACTGTTGCGTAGTGTAAAAAATGAAAGGAGGTAATTTTGATAATATAATGCAGTAGACTGAACTCGACCGGAAAAGCGTATACAGTGTGCTAAGGAAAAGTAGACCCAGTACACAATCGGTCACTTCCCCCAAGTTTCTTTATTGTGGAGCACTACTCGCGCGCGCGTCCACTTTTAGGGTAGGAGGCCCCCTGGTTGGGTGGGCTGGCTGATTTCTGCGTAACGAAAAAAAAATAGCTTTCCGGAGCAAATTTTCAAGCAGAATCATACACTATCATAAAAAGTCATGGAGGCTCCATGCTTTCATAGAAATTCCTAAAAAGCATAGGAATTTCTATGAGTTCAATCGGTGAATGATAATCAAAATCGGTGCCATTTTTGACAAGCTCTGGCTCCGTTTTCAAAGAAAAAGAAGAAGCGGATTTTTCTCTACGAAATCCTGATTAAGATTTGGGGTAGACTGACGCTCACAAGCTAAACTATAGGCTGTCGCCAATTCGGAAGCTGCGAGATCGTCCTGCGCCGGAGGCGCATAACGATCTTTAACCCCAAGCTTTTAGCCTAGGGAAGGTAAGATCCCATAAGCGGGTGCATCGGAGATGCACTACAGAAAGCGGGAGCGGGGGAGCGGGCTAAAAGCCCACTGGGGCTACGCAGCCTAAAAGGCTGAACTACAAACGTACACCTACCCAATGCGTTGCGTAAATCGCTTTTAAAAATTCCCCCCCAAAAAAAATAGCTGTCAGTAGTATACAATAATAGGCAACTTTTTATGGCATTCTTGGATGACAAATTTGGTGTCAATTTGACTTGTCATTGACCCAATCATCATTTTTGGCCGAGTTTAACTTCAGACTTCCTGACCTCGGGAAAAAAGAGTTTGTTGGGAAACCTGTTTTCCTTGTGGCTTTAAAACATCGTTTTCTGGTCAAAATAATCGTGTAGACATCAAAAACACCACAAGGAAAACACCCATTGCCACAAACCTATTTTCCTCGATGATTTTCAGAAAAACGGCTTCTATTTGTTTTTAATCAGTTACTGTAAAGGTTGTTATAAAATTCGCTTCTTCACCATAATTTGTGGGTGAAAATTAGAAAAGATTGATTTCATAATTCTTATTTTCAAGGACTTAGAACTTTTTTGCATCACCAAAAATTGGACTCTGAATTTTTTGGGTGTTT
>JBAXYW010000285.1:0-5615 GCA_041670605.1 Lentisphaeria bacterium | reverse complement strand
GGCCAATTCCGCCTTTTTGGAAGGCAAAGTCTTAGTTAAATGCCTGGAAAAAGAGGCTTCTTTTCAACTCAACTTGCATAACTTGTTTCCAATCGAAGCATTGTCAAAGCAAGACCTGAAGTATTTCATCCCGACCAAACGCGGTCTGGCCATCTTTGATCATGCTACGGCGGAACTACAAAAGTTGAATCTGGCTCTGGACCCGGCTTCTCCCTGGTGTGCTTTTATCGATCAAAAAGCAGATTTCGGACTGGCCTTGCAAATGAGCAAGCTGGAACAGCTGGAAGGCATCTATGTCTGGGCTCAGAATAATAGCTTCACCCTGGAGGCTAATTATAAGGATGTTCAGCTGAAACCAATGGCGGCGGCTGATGAATGGGAAATAAGCTTCCGACTCTTGCCATTACGAAACTTGAAAAACCTCTGGCAAGTCAATAATTCCGGCGCTTTCGCGGCTGAAAAAAACGGTGATCAACTGACAATCAAATTCATGACCGCTAACCCTATGAACGGAACAATCGCAATTTGGCAAAATCAACAAAAATTGGCCGAATCAACAAAACAACAACTGCAAGCGGGTCAAATTGCTGAAGTCCGTTGCCAACTGAATGATCAAATCAACCAGTATACGATTAAAGTGCAAGCCGAAAACTTTGAAACTAGCCTGCTTTGGCCAAATAATCTCAATATCGCGGATAAGATCAAACTCGATAAAAAATTGCCCAAAAAAGAACTCAGCGGGGTCAATGGCTTCTATTTCTATTACCCAGATCTCTGGCTCTCACAGGAAACCCCAACTGAATTGTCGTTCGGACTGCGAGGAGATTTCAAGACCAAAGAAGACTTCCGCTTCGTTATTGATTTGCCGCCAGGAGTGGAATTGCAAAACTCCAGAGCAGAACTGCTCAATGAATGCCAAGTCAAAATTAATAACAACAACCTTAACCGTAAAGAAATCCACTCGTTCCGAAAAAGCGATTATTTCTCTGCCATCAGATTGAATCTGCAACTCAATGAAAATTTTAAGGATGGTTCCAAAGCCTATGTGCAGGCACTATGGAAAGATGGTTCACAAAGCCCACAGGAAATCATCGTGCGAAAAGCACCAACTCTGCCGGAAATCGGTGCCGGGCTGAAATACTTTAAAATCGGTGTCGAAAATGACGCCGACAAAGAAGCCTGGCCGGACTTCCGCCGCATCGGCATCAATACCATTATGGTCAGTAATTGGGGACCGCCCCTGATCCTCTATGATTACAAAGGCAAAGGTTACTTTGAAAATAAAATCAAAGACCTTAAGGAGTTAGGACTGTTGCCCATCTTTGGCGCCGGCGCTCCCTACTGTAATGTTGACCGTGTAATGCGAGAAATGAAACCGTATTATACCGGAGCCGGGACTCTGTACCACCCGGAAGAATCTTACCAGCCTATTGATTTGCAACAAGCCCGGGCTGTTGATATCAATGGCAATCAGATGCTGATACCCTGTCCTTCTTTTCTTGGACCGCTACTTGATAAGGCCGTCGACTCCCTCAAAAGCCTGATTGATTATGGCTTTGATCATGTCTGCTACGACGAGGAAATGTGGAGCAATGGTAATTCTCTCTGTTTCTGCCAAAACTGCAAAAACAAGTTCGCCGCCTTCCTGAAAGACAGATATCCGAAACTGCAGTATATCGACCCGGCTACGGCAACCATGCAGCCCAATCAGTACCCCGAGATTTATGATGCCTGGTGGGACTTCAAAACCGATCAGGTCGCCGAAATCTATAAAACTCTGCGGCATACTCTGGAGACTTACCAGCCTAAACCGGAAGTGCAACGGCAAATGTGGGTCTGGGTCGATTGCTCCATTGGTAGCGGTCGTTATGGAGCAATCACCAGCCGACTGAGTGATTATGCTAAACTTGGAAATTATGCCGACCTGCTGTTACCCATGGTCTATACCCCGATGGCAAGTGAAGTGGCACGCATTACTGACACTGGCGGAAAACTGCTCGCCCAAAGCCCTGGCAAAATTGCCTCTGGGCTCTCACCCAACCGCACTTATGAATATTACCGGGTTACCTCGAATAATCTGGCTCCCATGGATGCTATAAGACAACAACTGCTGGAAACCTTCTTTAATGGCGGCCAGGCTGCCGTTATCTGGGCTTACCGCTCCGCTTTGCGGGGCGCTTACGATTATTACAAAATCGCACAGACAGTACAAATGCTGTTGCCAGTCGAAGAAATTCTCTTTCGCGGACAGAGGGTGGAAACGGTATCAAGCTCCAATCCGGAGGTCATGGTCACGGCTTATGAATATCATGGACAAATGGCTGTGCTGGCGCGTAATTATGAGGCCGATACCAGCAAAACCATCCTGACTTTCCCGGGAAAATACACAAAGGCAATCAATACCTTGACCAGACAGACCAGTGAGCTGCAGGCCAGCTTGGAAATCAGCCTGGATGAGGAAAGAGTGATGGTTTTTCTGCTTCAATAATTGCCTGAAAAATTTGGGGATACATTTCAGTGAAATCACTATTTGTCTTTATAAGCTGTTTTCTCTTGATCGGCGGTCTTTTCGGTCAGGATTTTCCTGCTCCTGAATGGGTTCGAGTCATGACCGACCGGGGGGATTCCGGCAGCCGCTGGTATATGGTTAGTTCGCCCCGACGGCAAGCGGTAAAAACACTGCAATTGGATTTTCCCGCTTCGGAGCTGGCTGGCGCCGCCTTGGAATACTATATCCAAACGGAACCCTATGACCCGAAACTGAAACAGCATATTAATGCTGAAGTATATCCCTGGGCGCATTTTCTCGTTAAAATCAATGACCAGATCATTATCGATCAACCCGCCAACCCATATATCAGGAAAGGCGTTCATCAAATTCCCTTTCCACCAGAAAAATTGCGGCAAGGGGAAAATATTATTAGCATGAGCTGGATGGAATTGCCTGAAGGTAATCCACAGCAACTTCGCTATGGATATATTTACTTCTCACAGGATCTGACCGAAAACAAAACCACAAAAGAACCCGAAAACTTGCGCATCCGGCTGCTGCTCAGATTTGATGACTGTCACAGTAACACCTCAGCCAGGTAGCTGGGGCGAGCAAAACCGTCGACGATGAGCTTGACAAAGTCAGAATATCCCATATATACGCCATTTTGCTCCAAGAGCCTCGGATTTTAGCCAATATCGGCGTGGTATTCTTGCAGATATTTCACGGCATCATAACCGCGCTGCCGCGCTGCCACCACACCATTTGCCGTTGCTTCTTGTGATAAAACGGCAGCCAGCTTTGCGTTTAGGCTATTTGAATATGAACGACAGTATAGATTTGCAGTCTGTCGGGAGCTATAATAATTTTTCCAGCTTCGCAATCCAGCGGTATTTCCTCCGTAAAGTCCGGTGAAAACAGCATCGCATTACGTATGTTTTTCACCGCAAGATGCACAGGTTTCGAGACCTTTGGACCACAGTTGACGATATGCACTAGGATTCCGCCTGTGGCCTGGAGCGCCCGGATCAGCAATGAAGGTGGCGCCGCCAGAACCTGCAAAGGTGCCGGCAATGCAAGTAATTGCTCAACGGCAAATTCTTGGAGTGGCCGGCGGTTGGTAAATAGAGGAATGCGACGCTGCTGACCGCTGGCATCCCTAGTTCCGGACTCCCCTGTGGCAATGATTTTTCCTCGATAGCTGCTCAAGTCGATATCGGGCAGGCAGACCGCCTGCGGAATCAGCAGTGCCTGATACGGTTCCAGGTCTGTCGCATTGAGCTCGTTTTCAGTAATCACCGCGAATTGGATGTGCGCTGTGGTCAGAGCTTGATTCCAGCCATGATATTCCTCGACAAAATCAGTCCTCTCACAATGATATTGATCCCGGGTGGAAGCCGAAAGCAGCAGTGCTACTGAGGCGGCGGGTCGGGTCGCCGTTTTGAAAAGCGGCCAATACCGGTCTTCCCACTGAAAAAGTCGTTTCCATTCCGCGACATCACCTGGAACATCACTTAAATTATCTTCCGGAGAGAGGGAGCGATGCATCAAGGCACTGCCCCCGACCCAGGGGCGTCCGGCATGAGCCATCCTAAGTCCATAGGTAAATTCAATATCCCGGGTATTACTGATGCCTAAAATGGCCAGCGGACATTTCCAATGATTGCTGAGTCCCTGATAAGCGGCACAGTTCGATACGGCTTTCTGCCAGTTGTCCTTGAGTTTGCGATCACAAATTTCGGTGAACAAGATACTGGTGCCTCGCATACGTTCATCATTGTTTTCGCCAAACAACTGGCTGTGACACGGATTTGGCTCATCATTTTTACAGCCCATAAGCGGTATTCCCCCAATGGCCTCCCGAAGCCCGGCATAAAAATCTCCGATTGAACGCAAACGGAAACGCAACCACGCCGGCCATTCCGGACACTCAAAATCCAGCTTCGGCAGTGGAGCACCGAACTTTTCCAGGCAGTGCGGACAAACACAATCGTGCCAACCACTGCGAAAATAAACTTCATCCGTCATCATGCCATCGACTCCGGTCTCGGTTACCAGCTGTCGGGCAAGACGATAGTAAAGCCGCTGGAAATCCGGATTGTTGAGACACCAGAGATACCAGCCGTTCCAGCAATCAATATGGGCGTACTGACCGGTAGCAGCATCAATCGACAGCATGGACAATTGCGCCGGTGTGAGTCCGTCCAGAGTCTGACCAACCAGAGAGCAGGTGGAATGATAAAAAACGCGTAATCCGGCAGCATGCGCAATCTGAACCGCATGTGCTATCGCCGCCCGGACTTCCGAGCTGATTCCTTCCTGTTCATAAAGCATCAGGCGACGTAACCCTTCAATCATCAGCGTATTGAAACCGGCGTCCCGGAGTATTTCAACTTCCCGCTGGATGGCGACATCATCCTGAATACCGATGAAAACCGGATCCATGCAGGGAGCAATCATGCTACCCAGATTTTTTTGGCACTTTTTGAAAGACCAGTTAACCGCACGCATGTCTTGCATGAATAATTACTACCTTTGCTTTGATTTTCCGGAGGTAGTCCCCCCGCGCTGGCACACCACAACTTTACAGGCGTCCTGCTACTGACGATAACGACGATATTCTAAGCGCATCCGAAACAATATATACGAGCAAGTTTGTTTTAAAAGGTGCTTTCCACAAGTGAATGGGTTGAAATTTCGTGGATTTTGTTTTGCACAAGCAGAAATGTGAGGTATACCACAAAGCTATAGCTTGCGCCCGTAGTACAGTCTGTTTTGAGGTGCCATCTACAGGGCACAATAATCATCGTGCATTCCTTACCCCGGGCGTTGCCTGGGGCTAAGAGACGAAGCCGCCACTTCGGGGCTAGCAAATAGAACATAATACGCTTTTTGGGATAACCATGCAAATCGGCTATTGTTATGTGATGGATGTGTTCAAAATTTCAATTATTTATGGGGGTATAAACTTGACACCACCAAACTTATAGGTACGTCATATATGTGATGGTATGATTTCGAGATGTATCGTTTGACAGCAATTCGTATCCTTTTCTCAATCCAGCGTGGTTCAAAACAAAGTTACATTGCAGAACATGGTTCCGATGTGGTTTTAACGGCCCGG
>JBAXYW010000284.1:0-5688 GCA_041670605.1 Lentisphaeria bacterium | reverse complement strand
TGGATTTATTCCGACCTATTCAAATTCTGGACGCAGGATTTGTTTGACCGCCGCATTACATGCCAGGATTGCCGTAATTTTGCACGCGAGGGCATGACTCCGCATTTTGATCAGAACCTGGACCGATTCCCGCGATCATCGAGCAGCGAACTGCGGCGTTCCGGGGTCATGTGGATCGGTGAAAATGCTGAAGGCAATCGGGCGAAAATAGTCGGATTATACAAAAAGGTACCGGGACAACGAGGAGATGCAGAATATGAAATCAGTAAATCACCCACAGCTTGACAAAAAACTCGTACTGATGTTTGACGAAGCCGCGCATGAGTATCGGATCGAGTCTGGTAATGGATATGAATATGCCGATCCGGTGCCGTCAGTAACGCAGTTTGTCGGGCATTACATGCCTAAATTTGACAGCGATAAAATCGCCGCCAAATGTGCGACCCGGCGTAATGTGGAAAAGGAAATTGTTTTGGACGAATGGCGGCAGGCCGCCGACTTCGGAACTCGGGTGCATGAGAATCAGGAAGCTATGATGCGCGGCAAGGACATTGTCCACCAGCCTCGCAATGAACACGAACATAAAATCATGTCATCCGGTTGGCAGGCATTGAATGAGATTGGCTGGCACGGCTGGATGCCGCTTGAGGCGGAGAAGATGGTTTTCAGCCATGTGCTCGGGCTGGCTGGCACGATCGATGCTCTTTTTACGCGAGGCCGGGAACTGATGTTTTGCGACTGGAAAACGAATAAAAGCATTAACCGGCGGAACCTATACGGCGACCGTGCGCTTGCGCCGATTGGACATTTGGATGATTGCGAGATGACTAAGTACGCGCTGCAGCTTAACCTTTATGAGCGAATTATGAAACATGAAGCCTATATACCGAAGGCGCAGACCACCCGGATGAACCTGGTGCATTTGCGTCCAGATGGGTTTGAGATAATCCCGGTGCCGAAAATGGTGGAGGCGGATCTTCTGCTGCTTGATTACAAGTGTTTTAATTGGTTCCATACGGTGCCTTTTTAATGGCAAATGTAACACAGTAAAAAACGAGGGAGGACTGAGTGTGAAACCAAAGACAATGACAATCAAGGAAGTATGTGAGATGTTCGGCGTCCAAGGACCGGTAATATCCAACCGTGTAAAGAGGGCCAAGCTCTGCCCGTTGGCACATGGAGTATATGCACGCGATGAGTTGCTGAAAATCGCAAGCAAACAGGTGCGCAAAAGGCAACCTGCACGGGATCAAAATTATAGCGGACCGCCGAATCAAAATTATAGCGGACCGCCGACAGTTTCAATGACGGCCGCCGCTAAAGAAAATGGCATCCATTGGCACACGGTTTCACAATGGATCAAGAGAGCTGGCCTTACCCCTGTCAATGGGCGTAAATATGAACGCGAGGCGATAATCCAGCTTATCAGAAACCCGCCGCCAAGGAGAAATCCTGGTCTTGGTAAAGCGGCCGGCAAGATTGGGATCAATGACAGGAGCGCCTGCTCTCGATGCGGAGATTATGACAGCGGCAACGAGGTACGCGGTGGCTTGTGCCTTGACTGCTGGTGCCATGATTACTGTGTAGCAAAAGGACTATAAAGGAAATGACCATGCTGAAATACAAAACAACCATCATTTATTCCTGCGGATGCTGTCGAGCGGTGGAAACCGAAATGCCAATGACGCCGAAACAACGACAGACCGAGCGCGAGCAACGCTGTCCAGTCTGCCGGCTCCATGAGCCCGAAAACGTCTTCGGAACCGGCGGCGATGTAAAAGCCGGGGGAATTCAATAACGGGTGAGCATCAGGAGACTGGCAAGATGAAATGGATATTTGACGGGTTTTATAATTGGCAACCAGGCCATGGAACACTTGACCTCTGGCAAGGGATGAACCTTGAAAAAGCGACATTGTGTGGAGATGGAGAATGGTCTTATTTTTTGAGAGAGAATTTCTGCAAAGGGTGTGTCTGCTGGCGTGAAACCTCCACTTGCCGTAGTGTCCTCGTTGAAGATGTTACGCAACAGCATACATGGCGTTGCTGCTGCCCGGTTTTGTTCTTCGATTTCATTGGTCGCAAATTGCCGGTGTTGGATGTAAGCGAGATGGAGATTGCAATCTGAGGAAGGAAAGGGCAGGAAGATGACAAATTTTAAAAACGACATGGAAGACATCTGGTGTTTGACCGTCCGCCAGCCGTGGGCGTGGCTGATTATTCATGGTGGCAAGGACATCGAGAATCGAAGCTGGCCTACAAAAATCAGGGGGCGCGTGCTAATCCATGCGGCGAAGGTATGCACAAAGAGTGATTATGATAACGCAACTTATGTAGTGCGCAGGTGGATATCAGATACGCTTGATATTCCACCCATTAGCAAACTGGAAAAAGGCGGCATCATCGGAAGCGTGGAAATTTATAATTGCGTTGAAGTTTCAGGTAGCCCTTGGTTTGGGGATTACGGGTGGGCTTTTATGCTCGATAATCCGCAGCCATTGCCATTCGTCCCATGCAAAGGAACGCTTCGTTTCTGGAAGTACGGGAGTACTGGAAAATGAAAAACTTCAGGTTTGTTGACTTGTTTTGTGGGGGAGGTGGCAGTATTACTGGCGCGATCAATGCGCTAAACTCTGCCGGGATGCAATACGAGGGGCGTGGATTCAACCACTGGGACGTGGCAATCCGGACAATACAGGCAAATCATCCGGAGGTTGTGCCAAACTTTGATCGGGCTTGCACGCCGATTGAGGCGGTTTTGCCGGATGAGATTTTTGATATAGATCCGGGACGGATTGACTGCGTTTGGGCATCGCCGTCGTGCACACATCATTCTAACGCCGCTGGTGGCAAACCGCGCAGCAACCAGCTGAGAAGCCAGCCGGAGTATCTACTTCCTTATTTGCGCCTAACCAAATGCCGGCGGATGTTCGTTGAAAACGTTCGGGAATTGCGCGATTGGGGACCGTTGTTGGACAAGGACACGGTTTATCATGGCAAGTGTTACAAGGCTGGGCAAGTGGATCCGCGCAAGAAAGGCGTGTTTTTCAACCTGTGGCTGAGAGAAATCAAGGCGTCTGGATATCACGTTGACATGGCGGTCATGAACGCTGCCGATTATGGTGCGGCAACATCCAGGGAACGGCTAATTATTCAGTCCGTTCGTAAATCATCTGGTGAACGGATTATCTGGCCGGAGCCGACACACGCAAAGGAACCAGGGTTATTCAACTACAAACCGTGGCGGCCAGCATCTGAAATCATTGACTGGAGTATTCACGGTGAGAGCATTTTTAACCGCAAAAAGCCGCTGTGCGAAAATACTCTGCGACGGATTGAAGCCGGGATTCGTAAATTTTGGGGAGCCTGGGCGGAGCCGTTTATTATCGTTCTGCGTGGTACCAAGGATTACCAAATAGAGTCTTCAGCTATTAAGTTATCATCTCCATTACCAGTAATTACAGCTGGCGGGCAACACATTTCTTTGATCCGACCTTTTTTGAGCCGGTATAATGGCGGCAATGATCGGAATCATGGTATTGACGAGCCAATGCCGGTTATTGATACCAGCAACCGCTACAGCGTCATACAACCATTATTTGTGCCACAACAGAGTGCGGGTACCGTTAAGCCAATAGGCTATCCATTGCCTACAATATCGACTTCGGGCGCGATTGGATTGGTAGAACCGTTATTATTAAAATATTATGGCAACGATAGTTCGTTGACCTCAACGCGCATCCCGCTTGGTACCATTACCACAAAAGACCGATTTGGATTGATACGCGGGCAGATACTGACTCTGTCAGACGGACAGGCATATAATCTTGATATAACCCACCGAATGCTGACCGTGGCCGAGCTGGCCGCCGCAACCGGGTTCCCGGCTGGATACAAATTTTTCGGCAGTGATACCGCAGCAAAAAAGCAAATCGGGAATGCGGTTTGTCCAGATTTGGCAGCGGCAATCTATTTAGCAATATTGAACGTGGCGTAAACCGTAAAGGAGCAGAAGCAACCATGACCTATCCGAAGCAAATTGATCCTCATGCCTACGACATTCGCTATCGATGCGGGCATCAGTGCAAAGCGACGAAACTCTACGGTGCTATGTCGCATGAGGAATTGGATGCAGAAAGCCGGATGTTATGCCCAGAGTGTCGCAAAAAAAAAGAGAATAATAGGAAAAAGAAATGATACCAACATTAACAATCATTCGAGGATTACCCGGCAGCGGAAAATCTGTCTTGGCCAAACGCCTGGCGGCAAAGACCGGATGCCTTTTCATCGAGCCGGATATGTTTATGGTCAAAAACGGGCAATATTGTTATACGCCAAAACACTACTATGATGCTGAAATTATAGCAACATCTTGCATTTTCAAAGCTGCAGAAACAAATGCTGATGCCATTTTTGCGGATGTATTACCAAAAATTGCCGATGTAAACAGAGTCAAAAATCTTTATTGGAGTGGAGCGTGTTACCATGATTATAAACTTGTTGTAATCGACATGCCCTTAATCACCGTCGAGCAGTCCATCGAGCGCAATGTCCATAACGTCAAACGGGAGGATATCCGCAAAATGGCCGCCGACTGGGAACCCTGGACCGAATAATTTTTTAAAATTTGACAACTCCAAATCCGGTTATATCTTAAAACCACAACCCCAATCTCTCGGGAGCGGGCACGGGGACACTTCAAAGGTGTCCCTTGTTTTTTTGTGCTGATAAATCCACTTTTTATCGCAAATTATCCCAAATGCTACTTTATTAAGGGGAAAAAGTCTCATTCGTAATGAGCAGGTCCTCGGTTCAAATCCGAGTGTTGGCTCCAGTCTTAAAGCCGCTTAAATTCAACAGTTTAAGCGGCTTTCTTGTTTTCTGAAATTTACCGTGTTATATTATCCCTGTCTTGATAATTACCCTTGGATGTGGGATAAAATTATCCCACATTAACACACGATAGGAGCAGTCCATGAAACTTTATCAGCGTGGGGATGTTTGGTATGTCACTCATTGGACAGGCGAAAAGCAAATAAAAATGTCCACCGGCTGCACGGATCGCGCCGAAGCCGAACGCAAGGCGACAGCATTGCTGGCTCCGGTTATTACGCAAACGGACGATGAGATACGGGTGGCAACTGCCGTAGCCATCTGCGATAAACTGGCCAGGGAGCGCAAAAAGACGATTGCTGAACAGCTTCGGCTCGTAGACTGCTGGGATAGGTACCCGCATACATCAAGTAAAAAACAATTATCTGAATCAACGTTGCGTAATGCACGGATGGCCTGGGATAATTTTGTGGGATATTGCCTGGCAAAAAACATTATGACAATTGAAGATGTTATTCCGGCAGTAGCTAAAGGTTTTCTGACCAGCTGCAAGCCGCAGTGGAAAGTTACATGCTATATCTATTGCCGAGCCATGTTTACGCGAATTGGACTAATGGCAAATCCGTTTGACGGTCTGCGCCCGGAATCCCCCAGGCCAACACAC
This sequence comes from Lentisphaeria bacterium, assembly GCA_041670605.1. Taxonomy (GTDB): domain Bacteria; phylum Verrucomicrobiota; class Lentisphaeria; order Oligosphaerales; family Oligosphaeraceae; genus JAQVUB01. The sequence goes on along the minus strand of JBAXYW010000284.1, from coordinate 192 downwards.
CGAGAGCCGCTGACGATAGAGCAGATACATAGCCTGCTCGGCGTAGCCGATCGGCTGGCCGGACAAAAAAACTCTGCGCCGGATGCTCCGGAATTTGCCACGTACATCCGGTTTTTATTGTACACCGGCCTCCGCATGGGCGATGCGGCAAAATCCTGTATCAGCCAAGTTGATCACGAATCCGGCACCATC
>JBAXYW010000283.1:0-5694 GCA_041670605.1 Lentisphaeria bacterium | reverse complement strand
GGATCGAGCCAAGCGGATATATTCTTCCGGCTGCGTTGCTCCTGCGTGAGCTAAAATCAGGATCAGCCCAGGATGTTTTTTGGCAAGTGGTTCTAGATCAGGAAGTTCAATTCCCCAAGTATGGGCCAGCACTGGGACATTGTGGGCATCGGCCCAAGTGAAAGCCTGCTGATAGGCGGGCGCCGAATAAGGCAATTTTCGTCCCATGCTGGCGTGGATCTTAAGCATTCTCAGGCCAGTAGCGTAAGCTTGTTCGAGGGTATTATCGACCTCTGCCGGAGAATTCAGCGGGTCAATGGTCATATAGCCGAAAAGGCGTCCGGGGGCAGCCTGCTGGAAAGCTAGAGCATCGGCATTGCCGTGGCTAGCCCAGCCATTCAATCCGGCATAGCTACTGGCGTAGAGGCGGGAAACGCCGAGGCGATCCATTTCCTGGAGGAAGAGGTCTGGTGTTTCGGCAAAGATGGGAAATGGAGCTCCCGGTCCGCAGTGTCCGTGGATATCAATAATCGGGGCAAAGGGCAGAGGCTCTCTGCGGCGGGCGGCTATAGTCAGCGGATCGCTTTTCATCGTTTCACCTCCATCAGCAGACGTTGGATATTTCCAACCGCAATCATCTCGAGTTCATTTTGGGTCAATCCGGCATAAAGAAGGCCAGTGACCGCTGCCCCGGGTTCACTCAACGGGTAGGCAGTGCCGAAAACAAAACGGGTGGCGCCGAATTCCCGAACCAGAGCCTGGTAACCACCATATACACTATACAGTGTCGAAAAAGTATAATAAAGTTGTGGATGGCGACGGAGCATGGCGGCATGGACCGCGTTGTTGCCAATCCGGGGTAGATCGCAGACGATAGCCGGCAGAGCCGGCCAAGCGGTCAGAATCCGGTCGAGCTGTTGCCAGTCAAGTGAGCTGTAGGGGAAAAGAATGGGTATCCGCGACGCCTCGAGGACGTTCCAAACCTCTTCGGCGCACCACCAGCCTGGGGTGACCTGCAGATTGATCCAAGCAGCACGAAGGGAGCCGTCAGCCAGCATCTGTTGGAGACCTCGAGATCCAACCTGAGGAGTCAGAAAATCAACCGGAATGAGGTGGCCTGTGTAAGGAGCCAATTGCTCACGCAACCAGGTATTAGCCAGGTCAGCTGACATGTTTGGGGCGGTTCCCAAGCGCACCAGAGTATGCGTGAGCAATCCTTCTAGGCGTTTATACAGGTCTCCAGCTGTGGCCTGTACAAACGGCGAGGCGGGAATGCCATAGCCGATGGCCGCATCCACTCCGAAAAAATCAAGGCAGCTCATGTAATTTTTCTTCCTTTCAGGGATTGCTCAAACAGAATTCACCATTAATCTTGACCGGTTGACCAGGCTCAATAGCGTAAATAATATACCAGTCACCAAGAGTAATGCCATCGGCTTTCAGATTGGTTTCCGGGGTTAGTGTCAGGAAGGTTCCGCCTGTGCCGCCGCCAAGGGGTTCGGTGTCAGCAATGAGATAGCTGCGATTGTGTTTTGGGAAAAAAGCTTTCGTGCCTTCGTACCAAGGTTGATTGGCAAAGGAGGACATTGGGCGGTTAGTACGGAGAACATGAGGGCGATTTGGATCGAGTTCAGCGACTTGGTGCCAGCCGGCAATCAGCGGGGCTGTCTCTGCCAGTTCAAGCTGGACACGTCCGTCTGGCAGAGTTTTAGCTGTCGCGATAGTGAAGGATTCAGCATTGTTCAAGCCAGTCGGGCGTTTGATTTGTACAGAGATGGTTTTACCGGGGAGGCCTGCGGTGTCCCATGGCTTGTCGGGACGGATGAACAGGGTCGAGGAGGTTCGGAAGCCAGTGAGATCGGCTTTAATGTCGTCGATGTAACCGGTGCTGTCGAGGGCTGAACCATAGCGTTGGCCGGCATACAGGGCGGTACTGCCGCTAACCATTTGCAATAAAATCACCCTTCCAGCATTGTTTTGACGAATGAGCAGGAAGCGGGCGTCAGTTTCGAGGCCGTTGGCGAGACGGAGCGCAGCCGGTGACATTTGGTAAACCAAGGTATCGGTTTCGCCGTCGAGCATGGTCAGACGCAGAGCGACGACCTGGTGTGCGGGCAACTCTGAACTGAGAATATCCAGATTGGTGATGGAGGCAATGTGTGGTTTGTCACCCGGGTGGTTGCCTTCAAAGATATTAACATAGCAGCTGTTTAACGGAGTGTTGGCCGAAGCTTGGCGACGTTGGGCGACGAGATCGAAAACATCGGCAAAGGAAGCGCTGACGGTTTTGAGGAAAGCACCATTGCGCAGTTCTTGGCTATTAATCAGTGGAGTCCATGGAAAAACAGCACTCCAAATGCGGGTGGCGTTGTCCTGAGGTAGCGAGAGCAGGCGCAGAGAGACTTTGCCAGCCTTCTTGTCATCCTGGCGCGGGGCGCTGTCTTCGCCCTTGCCGTTACGCCAGAAGGCATAGTAGTCGATATCCCAATCGCATTGCCAGAGTTTATTGAGTAAGCCGTGGCCACGAACTTTAGTCGGGATACTCAGGATAGTCATCTGCCGGTTGAAGGTACTTCTGAAAGTCTGGTCGGCGTCGGTGTTGGCCGGTAGCTTACCATGAAACCAAGCAGTCGCGAGATCGGGGCTGGTATTCTCGACAGGTAGCGTATCAGAGCGACGGTTACCCCAGATGCTGTAATAAAGAGTCTGGCGTTGTCCACCTTCAAGAATCAGGATATCGACCAGATAAGGAGATCCAGTACTACTTTCGAGTGCGAGCAGGACGCGTCTGAATTCGCCAAGATCAGGGATCCGCATGGAGGCGAATTCGCCTTGGCTGCGTGCCTCCAGAATTTGCAGTTTGGCGTTTGGCGAGCTGGCATCTTCAGCTCCTTTGAAAGTGACTAGTTCACTAGTTCCCCGATTGTCTCCCCAACCTTTACCGGGGCCGCAGTCATCGACGGTAACAGTATTTTGGTTCAAGGCACTGTGCGCCAAATCCCAGCTCCAGCAAGTGCCCGAACTCGGGCTAAGGAGTAAGGGTTTCGGAAAGTTAAGTTTGCCTAGTTCGTTCATCTCCTGTTGTTTGATATTGCGCCAGTAGGAAGCGTATCCGCCGGTGCGGACGGCAGGGATGCCATCAAACCAGACGGAAATGCCGAGCATATCTTGGGCATTGTGCAGAGTAGCCCGAGCGTAATGGAGGGATGTTTCCAGACGTTGGCCGGGTTTTCCGGTGCGCAGGATACCAACGCCAAAACCGGGCCAGTTCCGGCTGGGGGTGGCGGCGTTGGCATGTGCCTGGCGGTCATCGAGAAGGGATCGGTATAGCCCTTGATGCTGGTCACCAAATTCCAGTTGCAGGCCACGCACGGTATCGAGTCGTTTCCATTCGCGGGATGCAGCGGTAAAAAACGGGTTTCGAGTCAGGAAACCGGGGTCGAGACGTAGCCATCCATCTGGGTTGCTCATATAGGGATAGTAGTAGCTGTTGAGCATGGCCATGTAGTTTTGCGCCCCTTCGCCGTTCATGCCATCATGATAGTGGTGGTTATAAAGTGTTAGTTCCTGATTGGCACCGGCGAATTCGATCAAATAGCGGTCATTAGCGAGGATGGCACTAAGTAGCAAGTCTTTATAATTGGCTTCTTGGTAATTGGTGAGTAGACGCTGAGCAAAGCAGCTCTTATACATCAGGCAGATTTCGCGCATCAGGCGAGTTTTGATTTTGTTTTCAAGTGCATCCGGAGAACCGTATTTTTGACGGGAATAGTATTTAAAGGCGGGGTGATGCCTCATGACGGCGAAGGGTTCAGCCCAGATGGCCTCGCGATGCATATTGATCCAGCCTTTATCGCCGGCAGAGAAAGGGTTGCGCCGGTTCCAGGGACCAAACTCATTGTGCTGATAGACAACCGGACGTGGCAGGTTTTCCCATTCCTGGCGGCTGAGTTCAGCACCGTCCTGTCCGGGTGCCAACAGATTACTGAAGGAGAGTGGGAGGGCGTAATAGGTATCGGCGGCGAGGTCCAGGATTAGGGCAGCTTTGTAGGGATAGCGGGGATCGCCGGTCTGCTGAAAGGCCTGCAGGTCGTGGAGCAGCTTGTTGGCTGCCTGCAGCCAGTAGCGATTGTCAAAGAGGTGTTGGATGAAGAGTTCCCATTCGTTGCCGTCTTGGTCGCGATAGAGGGTACAAGGAATTTCTCTAATGGTGTCATCAAGGTAGCGGAAAGTTGCAGTAGCGTTGGGTTTCAGATCATAGTTATCCGGAGCATTGTCGCGATACAAGTTTTTTTTGCAACAGGTCGTGACGGCATGTTCAGGATTGTCATCAGAGAAAGTTAGTCCAAAAAGTTCCTGCCCGCAGAATGGGCAGTATGTGAAGAGGCCGCGCAGACTTTTCCATTCTTTGCCTTTCAGGCTGCTGGCCAAATACACCCGAGGATCAATATTAACGCCTCGGATGCGGGCGAAAGGTGAAATACTGCGGGGGAAGCGGGCGATGACTTCCGCATCGGAGGGATCAGCTTGTGCCAGCTTTGCAAAATCGTCATCGCTTAGAGGCCCCGACCATTTGGCCATGGCTTCTGCCTGAACATCGGCCAGTAAATCGTCAGCTTTCAGATTCATGACCATCCGACCTGGGATCAGTTCGGTCAGGCGGCGAGCGCGATCTGGCGAGTTCCAGAATTCAGTGGCAGTCAAAGCACATGCCATCAGTGTTGCGACGACAGCAATTTTGGTAGATAACACAGTCGTGTCCTCAGTTTTTTATAAGGGGATATATATGCCCTTAGATTTTTAGTAACTATTCAAATACCCTGATAGCTTCTTCACTATAATCTTTAACCTGTGTTCAAAATTAGCATGGATTTTTTCGTTTACAAATCGGCAAATGATTTTTTAGTTTTTTCGGCAACCTCCTTTTTGGGGGGCTCTCCCGAGAATTTATTCGGATGAAATTTCACCAAAGTATGCTACCCAAACGACTCTTGGAATCAGGTAAAATTTTCTCCAATGAACTAGGATTGGTTAATGTGCAAAAGTCGGTGATGAACATTTGTAGTTGCCAACCGAAATCACGACGTTTCCAATGACATTCATTCGTTGTTTCCATTCCTTTTCCCATTCTTTTGCATTAGCAAAACGCTTCAGAATGATGCCAGCCACCTTTTGTGCTCCTTTGTCACTCCAACCATAGGCAATGTTTTTCAACCGCCTGGCCAGCTCCCTCATTACCCGCTCCACCATGGTCGATGCCTTGTGTGAGACCAGCCCCCACTTCAACCATCTTCTGACGTAGCCAAACATGGAGCGCCTGGCGTTGTTGATGTAGCTAGCCGCCGCCGAGTAGCCTTTCCTTTCCAGGTACGAGACAAATTTCAGCATTACCTGTTCGGTATTTTCCATTCGTTCCTCAATGGCATCCTTGTCTTTCTCCGGCACCTGCTAAAAATCCCCTGCGGGCAGTTCGATGGCCATTGCAACGGCAAGTGCGTCCTGCAGAGGCTTGATCTCCTCCTTCTTTGCCCTGTCGGCGTGCATTACGTGGTACAAGTCTCGCTTGATATGCCACTGGCACCTTTGCTGTTCATCAACATAATCGGTAAACGCATCGGCCAGCCCTAGTTCGCCATCGCAGACGATGATCGTGCCATCAGGCAACTTGATTTTCTTCTCTTTCCACTCCCGGTTTACCTCGTTCCAGGAGGTTCC
>JBAXYW010000282.1:0-5706 GCA_041670605.1 Lentisphaeria bacterium | reverse complement strand
CTATGTTTTTCGACTCCACCGATTCCGAGTTGTTCCACTCCTCCCTGGTTATACTTACCCGCTCTTCCCCCCCATTTACGCATGCCCTGCTTGTTTTTTCCCGGTAAATCATTACATTAACTTTTTTGACATCCATCTCCTTATCAATCCTGTTTGCCCGGGTAGCTCAGTGGATAGAGCAGAAGTTTCCTAAACTTTTGGTCGGAGGTTCGATTCCTCTCTCGGGTACCAATTAAACCACTTGAACATAAACAGTTTAAGTGGTTTTTAATTTCTCTTTAATATATGCAAATATACCCCAAAACAGGCTAAAATCAAAGGTAATTCGTTAATTTTTTGCTAATTTTTTACAAAGGATTTTCCCTAGTAAACAGCTTGAATCAGGGTTCAATCACTCGAATAAATCGGCTCTTCGGGAAATTTAATGGGAGTAATTTTCTGCTTAAAGGTGCTCTTTTGACCCAATTCTACAGCCTCAAAAAAACACTAATCTTACGCAATGTTTTTCATAAGTCATTTCCTATCAACGACAAATTAGAATCCTGTTTTAAGTCTTTTTTCCCTGCGGCTACGCCGCCGCAGAAATTTCTCTCTCCCAAAACCAGGACTCAAAGATCGACCTCCGTTTCCTTTCGATTTCTTTTTTTGGTTGACAATCAACAGCATATTTTGGCAAAATTTCAACCCATTAAAAATCTGAAGCGCCGGAAAATATTCTGCGGATGACTATGCCAAAAGGATAGTATCACTTTCCTGCCATTGTACATGACTTCTCTGCTGTAATCCATGCCGCTTACTCGAAACTCTTGATTGGGCTTGCCGGATTTCTCCTTTTCCCGTTATGGCTTTGCGGCACTGTCGTATTGGGAAACTTACAAATTCCGGGGGTTGCGGAGGCCAGCCCGCTCCAAGTCAATCCAGACGCACAACCACCACGCGATCACAGTAAACAAGATTCTCTTTGCCGGCATCCTCCGTATAAAAGGCTGGCCCCTTGAATTTCAGAGACGCATAGACTTCCGCATTGTTGAAAGCTCCCATCACATAGGCTCCGCCAATTTGAGTTTTGAAATCAAACCAGTCGCTAAGCCCCATACGAAAAATACAATCCGGTGTGATTTTGATTCTGGCAATTTTGTAAAATTGATATTTCTCGCGCTCTCCTATCTCTTTTTTCGTGACCCGCCCGATATCTTGCTGATATTTTTTCCCGGAGATGTCTTCCAAGTCGGCCTTGAACGGCAGACTTGGCGCTGTCCAACCGGTGCTTGATTTCAGCCCTTTACTGAAGACCGCACTCCAGCCAAAGGCGGCATCCTGGTCTTTCAGCAGAGAACTCCCATTCACTTTCGGCATGCTGACAAAGATGCGGTCGGCGGGAATTTCCCCGAAAATTTCTTGAGGCAGGGGTTTGGAGGAGGTGCCACTCTGGATCAAGATCATCAACAATTGATCTTCGAGAATTTTCAGATAATTATCCGCCCGAGACTGAAATTGTTTCTTGCAAAAGAACTCTTGGACAGCCCGGGTATAGTTTTTGCGTAAACGTTCAGCCAGCATTTCAGCGGAAACCGGAAAGTCCGGAAAATCACGTTTTACAGCCAGAAATTTTCTCAGGATAGCGAAATCCAGATTGACTCGTACCCTCTGCACGTTGAATTTTTTTCCCGGATCGTCCTGCAAAAGATTTTCCATCTGATCGAACAGGTTGTTCCAGCGCACCAGGCGTTCCGGCTGGAGATAAAAATAGGCCTGAGGGTTCGGATTCCAGGCAAATTGCAACAGTTCATTTTTACGGAGTTCTTCCAGTTCAAGCCAGTAGGATTTCATCAATGCGGCAGCTTTTCCATATTCAAATATGATGAATTCGTCAGCCAATTCCATATAAGACCGGGTACAGTCCTGAAACAGCTGCAAGGCCACATAACTTTGCAGTTCGGAGAAACCGATCATTTCCGGCACTCCGACGTTGTGTTCCCAGACCATGCCTTTGACACCGGCATCTTTCATCAGGCGAATGTCGTTGGCCAGTTTTTCAAGGTTGCCAAACGGTGGGGTGATATTCCCGCTGTAAGGATTCGGGTAATACCAAACCAGCACCATGTTGCTCAGGCGACACCAAGTCTTGAGATCTTCATATGTCTCAAGATTGTCGGGGTGGGACCAGTCTTTTGCAAAATTGTCATCTATCGGGGCAAATACCGGCGCGAAATTATCCGGGAAACGGGAGATGTTTTTCGGAGGATGCTGCGTTTGATCTTTACGGTAAATCAGCGTCGTGATCCATTTTCCCGGAAACTGCTTTTCAACCAGCGGGCAGAGTTCGAGGATGAAATCAAAAAGCGGTCCGCCGGTCGCTTCGTACTTCTTTTCCAGCGCAAGGCATTTCGGGCAATGGCAAAACCGCCCTGGAGTATCATTTGCACTGATATCGAAGGAATGGTACTGCGGATTCCGTTTCATGTTTTCCAGTATCCGTCCGATCAGCAACTTCCGCAGATCCGGATTGCTCAGGCAATATTGATGATGAGGAATCCGTTTGCCATCACTGGCCATGCTGAAGTATTCAGGATGCTCCTGCCATAAATTCTGCTTCAGTTCACGAATCCAACCGAATGTGGAAGCCTTGTCATCGCAGGGAAGATACAAAGGAAGGCTGTGTCCCAATGGGTTAAGATGCTGAAAATCATCCGGAGTCGAAGTGATTCCGTTTTGTGCAAAATATGCCGCGACGGCGTTATTCTGGGCATTCCGGTAGAGAAAACGGATAGAATGCGGATGATTGAACAGCCAATACTGGGTGGTACGGCGAACCGGAAACGAAAACAGCCTTTTCCTGTCCAGCGATGGGAGTTTCCACTGCGTTTTATCCGGAAAGGAAATGCCGTCCCGGGCATCGAAAAAACGGAAGCCAAGCACGTTCTGAAGAAAATCATAGACTGCGTACCGGGTGCCGTTTTTTCCACCGCCGAACAGATACAAATCCTCTCCGTCCGTTAGAATACAATGTTCCTGATCGGCAAGCGATCCGGGAGCAATTCCAGGAGGGAATATGCCCAGATAAATCCGTTTGCCGTCCGGTTGCCCAGAGATTTTTGCGTTCGGGAAATCTGCTTTTGTCGCGGATTTCAAAAGCATTTGCAATTCTTTGAGAACAAACTGGTACCCTTCAGTCATGGCATCCGGGCAGACGATAGTATAGGATGTGCTTCCGTTTCTGGCCAGAATCCGTTCCGCTGCAGTGAGAAAACCTGGGACAAGCAGGAAAAAAGCCAGGGTGATGGTCATAGTCATGATGATTTTCCCAAGTATTTATTGAAACCGTTGTTCAACGATACTGCCATTGATACCGGCATTCCAGACATCATTCCGGCAGCAGCTTGAATGCCACCAGCGGCTGTTCGTCGTTTTACAGCTGCCATCGAGATAGACGGCATTCATCCCGCCTTTGTGGGCGCTGTGTATTCCAATATCATATGAGCCGGTTGATATAAGAGCTGCCTTGACATTGACCGGTGGATCAGCGACTTTTCCATTAGTGTCACCATAATATTTCCATGTGTCGCCGAATACCATGGTTTTGTCCGCATGCCGGTTGCGTTGCGACAGCTTGAAGTAAGGAGTCTTAGCGGAGCAGCAATCTTTCAGGTAATTGACGATTGAAGGGATGGTGAAACCTATATTCATGCCATAACTCATCACAGGAAACTTGACACTGGCATAAACCGGATTTCCATACGAATCCGAAGGACAGGCAAACAATTTGGCATGGTTTCCGGCCAAATGCTCCCCTTCCAATATACCCGGCTGCAGGTTATCAATCACCAGACGTTCCCACCACCATCGGCCAACTCCGCTGCCCCCCCCATAATAAAAGGTCAGGATGAAATCATCATTGTTGTTCGCATACATGAACCAGCAACTGTAAAGCTGTTTTTGATTGTTCATGCAAAAAATCGTCTGGGCTTTCGCACGGGCGGTATTCAGCGCTGGCAACAGAAGCGAAGCCAAAATCGCAATAATGGCAATCACGACCAGCAATTCTATCAGAGTGAAGTGAAGCCTTCGCAAAATGGCAAAATGAAAGGAGGAAAACGGCTTGAAAGACTGGGGAAAATTCCCCGAAGGATTGGATGACTTTGACTCACCCACCGGGAGGCAGATCGAGCAAGCCTGATGGGTTCCCGCCTGGCCAATCTTCATGCGTAAAGAAGTATTCTGAGTCCTGATCATCATTATTTCCTCCTTATGATTAAATGAAATGAAGATTAAACATTAACGTTAATGGAAGAAGTATAATAGTTTGTTATCGCTTTGTCAAGCCAGAAAAGAAAATTTTTAGCAAGGATATGTGTTTTGCGGTTTAGCATTTGACATTAACAATAATGTCGTTATATTTCAGGAAGTCAAAAAGGAGCGGTAATGGCTTCCACTTTAAAAGATATTGCTGAATTGGTGGGTGTTTCGGTCAATACGGTTTCCCGTGCTTTGAAAGATAAAAGCGATATTGGCGAAAAGACTCGCCGTCGTGTTAAAGAGGCTGCCTCAGCCCTTGGATATCGTCCGAATCTGAATGCCCGCAGTCTGGTACTGAAAAAGACGCAAACGGTGGGGTTGGCCGTGACCGAAAGTGACAATCCCGTCCGCATGGAGTTTTGCGAAAAATTGCGCTGTTTTGCCGCGCGGGACGGGTATCGGATTCTGACCGTTTCGCTGGATCATGCGTGGAGCAACAGTAATCTGCTGGCCATTGAGGATTTGTTATCCCGGCGTGTCGACGGTCTGATTCTTGGTGCTACCTGGGGTTTGACTGGCGAACAGCCTTTGGGAGAGCAATTGAAGGAATGCCGTAAAAATGGCATTCCTGCTGTTTTATTCGGCCAAGCCCAGACAACACTTGCCGACTGTGTAGAAATCGATCTGGAAGAGAGCGCGGGCAAGTTAACAAAACATCTGATCGAACGCGGATACCGCAACATCACCTTTTTTGAAAATAATCCGGCAAACCAAGCACTGAAAGGCTATCAGATGGTTATGGAAGAGGCCGGGCTGAAAAGCGGTATCCGGATTGTCCCCTCCTATTCCGGACGGATGGAGGCGGCTTTTGCTGCGATGGAGTGTTTTCTGGAAGCGGAGAAAAAGCTCCCGGATGCGGTCATTGCGTCCAATGATCTTGGCGCGATCGGATTTCTTGCCGCGTTGCGCAAACATCATATTTCCGTTCCACAACAATGTGCGGTGGCCGGCTTTGATAATATTTCTTTTGGTAAATTTACCGAACCACCGCTTACTACCATAGGCTATGACAACGGGTTCTTCAGTGAAACAGTCTGGAACATGATGATCCGGCGCTTGCGAAAAGAAGAAACAGGTACGGCCAGACGGGAACGGATTTTGCAAAAACTGAACGTTCGTCAATCTACCAAAGGTATTTTTACATGATTCAAAAACAGCATCTTCAGGCACGGCGCATAACTCATGAGCCGAAGCATCATTTTTTCGGGTATTTTGACAAATTTCCCTGGGATCAGTCCGGGCGTTATCTGCTAACCCAGGAAATTAATTTCACGGCACGTCAGCCCTTGCCCGGGGAAAATCTGCTTCTTGGCATGATTGATCTGCAGGATTCGGAGCGCTTCATTCCTCTGGCAGAGAGTGATGCCTGGTGCTGGCAGCAGGGCTGCATGTTCCAGTGGCTCAATAATG
>JBAXYW010000281.1:0-5716 GCA_041670605.1 Lentisphaeria bacterium | reverse complement strand
CGACTGCTCGTTCCGTCACTGGATAATTATCTCCCTTGATACGGAGGACAATCTGCTGGCGGGTGTAGACGCGGCTTGGATGGCTGGCTAGCAACCAGAGCAACTCAAATTCACTGAAGGTTAGTTCCAGTTGCCGTCCATCCAGCAAGGTATTGCGTTCCGAACGATTCAACAGCAGAGAACCGTGCCGAACCTCATTGGCATCACTTTTTTCTGTCAGCCGGCGCAATTGAGCTCTGATTCTGGAAACCAGGACTTTGTTGCTGAACGGTTTGGTGACATAATCACAGGCCCCTAATTCCAGGCCGAGAACAATATCGGCTTCTTCACTCTTGGCGGTCAGCATGATGATTGGTATATTTTGCAAATCCGGCTGGCTTTTTAGGTTGCGACAGACATCCACCCCACTAATGCCGGGCAGCATCAGGTCAAGCAGAATCAGGTCGGGCTGGTGGCTTTTTGCCAGTTGCAACCCGGTTTCACCGTCGGCAGCAACCATAATAATCCGGAAACCTTGGCCTTCCAAAGTTATTTTCAACAATTCCCGGATGCTGTCATCATCTTCAATAATCAGGATGGTTTCTTTTGGCATGGAGCGACTTCCTTTCCTGTACAATGGGAATGTCGGACAATCTTACCCTCTTGCAAATAGATGATATCTTCGCAAATATTCGTGGCGATGTCGGCAATGCGTTCCAGAGCCCGGGAGACCGTCAGGCAGTCCAGGTAATAAGATGCTTCCTCTGGATGGGAGATCATCATGGCTTTGACTTTGCCGTAATTATCCTTATGGATGTCATCGACGGCATCATCGCTGTCGATGACATCAGCCGCTTTTCGTGTGTCATGATAAACTAAAGCGTCCAAGGCCTTCTTCAGCATCTGCCGAGCCAGAGCAAACATCTGAGAAAAATCAAACTTTTCAATTTTTTCTTCCGGAAAACTGGCCATGTCGACGGCACGTTGGGCAATATTAACTGCCAGGTCAGCAACCCGTTCCAGTTCATTGTTGACTTTCAGGATGGTGATGACGGTGCGCAGATCAACGGCGACCGGCTGGTAGAGAGCCAGCAGCTTCAGACATTCTTCCTCAATGGTGATTTCCTGACAGTCGATTTCGAGGTCGCCGTCGATGATTTTGGCAGCATGAGCGGAATTGTGCTGAGCAACCGCTTCGATGGCTTCTGCTACAGCATTTTCGGCGGCGGCAGCCTGTTCGGCCAGCAGACATTGCAATTGTTCCAAGGCCTTGCTGAAATGTTCGCGCATGTTATTACCCTTTTATGGTTGAGAACTCTTTATAAAAAGTGTTTAGTGATTCCTGATTCTGGCCCACTGGCAATTCTTGGCTGTTTACTGTCCAGTTTTTACTATCCAAATCGGCCGGTAATATATTCTTCGGTTTTCTTGACGTTGGGGTTGGTGAAGATTTGGCTGGTTTCGCCGAATTCGACAATAATTCCTTGAAAGAAGAAAGCCGTGTAGTCGCTGATTCGGGCAGCCTGTTGCATGTTATGGGTGACAATGACCACGGTGATTTTGCCTTTCAGAGCCAATATCAGTTCTTCAATTTTGCCTGTGGCGATAGGATCGATAGCACTGGTTGGTTCATCCATCAGTAGAATTTCTGGTTCGACCGCCAGGGCGCGGGCGATACAGAGGCGCTGTTGCTGACCGCCGGACAAGGCCAGACCATTGGCTTTTAGCTTGTCCTTGACTTCGTCCCATAGAGAAGCGGAGGACAGGGCTTGCTCAACCCGGTCGGCCAGCTCACTTTTACTTAGCTTGTAATGTAATTTAAGAGGGTAAGCGATATTATCAAATACCGACATCGGGAAGGGAGTCGGCTTCTGAAAAATCATGCCGACTTTGCGGCGCAATTCCAGGAGGTCAATGCTTTTGTCTAGGACATTGATGCCGTCGATGAGCAATTTGCCTTCAGCCCTTTGGTCGGGATATAATTCATACATGCGGTTGTAGATCCTTAGATGGGTGGATTTGCCGCAGCCGGAAGGGCCGATGACTGCTGTGACGCTGCCGTCGGCAATATCCAAGTCATTGTCAAACAAAGCCTGATGCTGACTATAAAAGAAAGTCAACTTTCGGGCGGAAATTTTACTTGCCATAATTCTTCTCCCTGAAAACAATTCTGGTGCCGATGTTGATGAGCAGGATCAGAAACATCACCACCAGGGCGGCACCCCAGCCGCGGCGATGCATTTCGGCAAAAGGAGAATTGTTGGAATACTCGGTTATTAGCACCGGTAGATTAGCACTGGCTTGGGTAAAGTACTGCTTTGGCCAGGCATCGGCATAAAGAGCGGTGAAAAGCAGGGGGGCGGTCTCGCCACTGACCCGAGCCAAGGCCAGCAGTATTCCAGTAACCAGACCATTCCTGGTGGCTCGACAAACGATGCTGAGTATAGTCCGGGAACGGCTCATCCCCAAGGCTAAAGCCGATTCCCTTAAAGCTGCCGGTACCAGGGATAACATGTCTTCAGTCGTCCGCATCACCAACGGAAACATGATGATGGCTAAGGCTGCTGAACCGGCAAAACCGGAAAAACTGCCCGTCGGAACCACAACTGCAACATAGACAAACAGACCAACGATAATCGAAGGAATTCCCATCATCACGTTGGCACTGAAACGCAAAAGACGAGCCCAGCGAGAGGAAGCGCCAAATTCGGCAACATAAATGCCGGCTGCCAAGGCTGGTGGAACTGCCAGCATAACCGCACCGCCGGTAATCAGCAGGGAACCAAGCAGGGCGTTGGCAATGCCGGCATCCGGTATCCCGTAGGGCTTGGACGGATTGCTGAGAAAGTTCCAACTGATCGCTTTGAAACCATGCTGGATTACCGTCCAGAGTATCCAGGTCATGGCACTGATGGCAATGACAATGGCGACAAAGGAGGCCAGGCGGCTGAGCCAGTCTTTCAGCCGTCGCCAGATCAAGGGGCGCCGGCATTCGGTCAGTTTGCGTGTGGTTTTTTGGGACATCAGTTTTTTTCTCCCCGATGGCAGGCCGTTATTTGCAGAAAATGCTGAGCCAGCACCTGAATTGCAAAGGACAATAGCAGCAGTAGCAGTCCGAGAGCGAAAAGGGTGCTTCTCTGCAGGCCGTCGGCTTCGGCAAAATTATTTGCCAGGGTGGCGGCGATGGTGGTGCCGCTGTCAAAGAATCCGGTTGGTTTTGTCATCATGTTGCCGATGACAAAAAGGACTGCCATGGTTTCCCCCAGAGCCCGTCCCAAGCCGATAAAGACGCCGCCCAGCAAAGCAGAAGCGCTGTGTTTCATGACGATATCCTTGGCGGTTTCCCATCGGGTACAGCCGGCGCCAAAGGCTGCTTCCCGCAACAGGGGTGGCGTCATCTTGAAAATGTCTCGCATGATAGCGCAGATATAAGGCAAAATCATAATCGCCAGAATTAATCCGGCGGTCAAGATTCCAAAACCGTTGAAGTATTCACTGAAAAAGCGGCCAATCAGCGGCCAGGCAGATAAATGCATCCGGTCAATCAGAAACGGCTGCACCTGATTCTGCATGATTGGCACCAGAATGAACAAGCCCCACATGCCGTAGATAACACTGGGTATGGCCGCCAGCAAATCAATACCTTGGCTGAGAATTCGGGAAAGCATCGCTGGTGCTTCTGCCAGATATAGAGCCGAAACAAAAGCCAGCGGCAGAGCCAGAGCCAAGGCGATAATGGTGGTGGACAAGGTGCCAAGCAAACTCGGCCAGGCACCATAGATTTCTTCAACCGGATTCCATTCTGAAGAAATCAGAAAACGCCAGCCGAATTCCTGCCAGACTGGCAGGGAATTATAGGCCAGCATCAGCAGAAATCCCAGAAAAAGCACCCCGGCCAAGGAGGCGCAACTCAGACAGAAAATCTTGAAACCCTTGTCCATGCCTGTTCCTTGTACTCCGATTTATTGCAGACCCGGAATTTTGTTTTTGATCATGTCGAAGAGATTGACCGGGATCGGAACATAGTTCAGCTGGCTGGCGGAAGCTGCGCCGTTGGTAAAACACCAGTGGAAGTAATTCCTCAAGGCACTTTTCTTAGCCTGGTCGGCGAGATCGCGACGCAACAGTATATAGGTAACGCCGCTGATTGGCCAGGATTGATCGCCGGGCTGATTGGTCAGCACCATGTAGAAGCCGGGGGCCTTGTCCCATTCGGCGTTGGCAGCGGAGGCCTGGAAAGATTCCTGGGTGGGAGCAAGAAATTTTCCAGCCCGGTTTTTCAAGGTCACACAAGCCAGTTTTGCTTCTACCGCATAAGTATATTCGGTATAGCCGATACTGCCGCGAATTTTTGCGACGTTATTGCAGACGCCGGGGTTTTTCTGACCGCCGATGCCGGTTGGCCACTTTACAGATGAACCCGCTCCAACCTTTTTACCCCATTCCGGAGACACTTTGCTGAGATAGTCGGTGAAGATAAAGCTGGTACCGCTGGAATCGGAGCGATGTACTACTGTGATCTGCATGCGAGGCAACTTTAAATCGGGATTCAGGGCTTGGATTGTTGGATCATTCCAGCCTTTTATCTTGCCCAGATAGATATCCGCCAAGGTCTGCGGATCCAGCTTCAGCTGTTGGTTAGCGACGTCAGGCAGGTTGGCAATCAGCACTACGCCGCCAATCAGCATTGGGAACTGATACAAACCGGCGTCATCCTGCTGTTCCTGGGTCAGGGGATTATCGGTACCGGCAAAATCAACCGTTCCGACCTTGATCTGATTGACACCCGCACCGGAACCGATGCTCTGGTAGTTCACCTGTACACCGCTCTGGCTCTGCGAGTAGTTGTAGGTCCAGACCTGGTAAACCGGCGCCGGAAAAGAGGCTCCCGCTCCGGTCAAAGTCAACGACTGAGCTGAGGCGCCCGGAAGCCAAGTGGCCAATAAGCTTAATGTACCAATGATTTGACATAAACGTTTTCGCATTTTCTTCTCCTTTTTTGATCGTTCTCATGTTATTTTCCGATACTATATCCTCAGTATCGGAGGCTTGTTAATTACCATAAGAGTCGATTGTTAGGAAAAGGTTAGGATAGAAATAATATTGTGTATTAAATGCTAAACGACTCAATAATAAGTTTTTATTCAGGCCTGATACTACTCGGATAGCCGTTACCGCCTTAATTCTGGATTGAGTCGCTTCGACAGCCAATTTACGCAAACAGATTCTACCGCTGAGACTTTGACTGGGTTGTTGGGAAACAAACACAACGACGGGACGAACTCGAATCCGAGAAATCAAACTTTCGGGAAAAAGCCGAAGCGCGACCACTATTTGGGAAAGTGGCCGCGCTCATTTAGTTCAGGCTATCCGTTTCGTCAGAATTTATAGCTGATATCAAACTGCTGGAGAGTGCCTTGGTCATCCTGATCAGAATCGGCATCAATCAAGTCAGTAAACATCATCGTGGTGCTGATAGAAAAGTTTTTGCTGATGCTGTATCCCAGTCCAATCGAGTGGCCTTGGACATTGGTAGAACGACTGGCGCGCAGAGCGCCAGAGCCGAAATCGCTATCCGAAACAAACCAAGGGACAGAATCACCCTCAATATGGGCATAAGCATATTTGAAGCTGAACTTATCCAGCTTGGCTTCCAGTCCAAGCAGCCAAGCCAGGTCATTGTTTTCCGCTTTATAGTCGAGCGGAGCTTTACCATAAGCAATGCCTTGACTGAAGT
>JBAXYW010000280.1:0-5725 GCA_041670605.1 Lentisphaeria bacterium | reverse complement strand
CTGACGAAGGTACTTGTCCCGACATGACCTCTTGGGGGACGGGAACGGATCCGGAGCTGGAAGCTCCGGGCACATTCTGGGGAGGGGGAACACGAGCTGAAGCCTGAACTGCAAACGTGCATTTATATGGAGTGCGGGAGCGCGAGCTCCCGCTTTGCAATTTTCGTCAGGCCGGCGCACTCCATAACGCCTACTGGACCATGTAACCTGAACTACAAACGTACGTATCTGACGAAGGTACTTGTCCCGACATGACCTCTTGGGGGACGGGAACGGATCCGGAGCTGGAAGCTCCGGGCACATTCTGGGGACGGGGACGGGGACGGGAACGGATCCGGAGCTGGAAGCTCCGGGCACATTCTGGGGACGGGGACGAACCGGGCTGAAGCCCGTGGAGAACGTGGGGTTCAGGCTTCGATTTTTTTCAGGTATTCGATGCTTTCGCGGTATTTGAGTTCGGAACTCACATCGGTTCGGAAGTCTTCGACCGTGATAAAACCTTGGTAGCGGATGTTTTTCAGCCAGCGCAACATTTCCGGGAAATGATAGAGTCCTTCGGCCATTGAGCAGCATTCCCATTTCCAGGCGATGGTGCCGTTGTTGTCGGGTTCGCCGGGAACGGGTCGATGTCCGGCGACATGGCAATGCCCGATGTAATCCCCGAGCATTGGAATGACGACACCAGTAGTTTCATATCCATCGGAGACCATGTTGTTGGGATCAAAGATGACACCGACATCCCGGGGGGAGAAATGGTTCAGAATCCGGTATGCCAAGGAAGCGCTGGTGTGAATGGTACCGCCGTGCGTTTCCAGAACCAGCTTGACGCCAGAGCCGCGGCTGAATTCCAGGCAGCGGGCATACCCGGCGATTGTTTCACCATAGATGGCGGCGTAATTATCCGTGTCAAGGCGGCTAAAGGGGGCGGCGGCACTGACCCGCATCAGCGGCGCAGCAACGGCGACCGCGCCATCCAGAATACGTTTAAATTCCTCCAGCTCCGTGCATTTGACATACGAAGCCAGCCCCGCCAGCGTCAGCTGGTGATCCGCCAGTACGTTGCGGATTTCCGTGGCACGTGAGGCTAGATTATCCGGGGATAGGTCGTTGCAGTGACAACCCCAGGCACTAGGATTTTCCTTTGCTTTCGCCTCTTCCGGATTCCGGCGAACCCGGAATTCAATGCCGTCATAGCCCAAGCGGGAGAGAAACTGTGCCTGTTCAAGCATATCCATTTCCGGTAGCGACACCGTTGTCACACTGTACTTCATTCCCTTGCGCCCTTTCTTTTTTCACCGGATAAGTAAAAAGCCGTCCCGGTAAAACACCTGAACGGCCAATTGGTATCAGTTTACATCCTCTATCCAGATGTTTGTTTAATCTGCAGGAATATGTTACTCTGCAGTCCAAGACGTATTATTTACTTTATCATACAATTCTTTAGATATTGCTTCCGTGATCAGAGATCCCGCTTCCGACCCATCATCTGAGCCTTCCTTCCATTCCATATTGAAATAATGATTGAGCGTATACCATTCTTTGCCCACTTCAGCCGATTTAGCAGTGGCGAATCCTTCGACGTGTCCATCGCCGAAGAGGACATTGCCATATTGCAAAGAATGGTTTTTGTTTTTATCCCGGCACATTCCCATTTCGGAGTTGAAATCCGTTAGAGCGAGGCCAGCAAAATAAAGGTAACTGCAATATTTCTCGTCCGTGTCAAAATCTTCAATTTTGGAAGCCTTGGTATCTTTGGTACTGCGGCAGATAAAGACCTGCGTCGTTTTCAAGTAATCATAATCCAGCAGCATTTTCAGGTCAGCGGCATCGTGCGCCGGATCATCTCCGGCAACCGGTGTCTGGTTTCGATTTTCATTGGCATACATAATGATGGACATACCAATTTGTTTGAGCTGGCTGGTGCAGTCAGCGCGATTGGCCTGTTCTCGAGCCTTTTGCAAAGCCGGCATCAGCATGGCGGCCAGGATGGCGATGATCCCGATGACCACCAGCAACTCCACTAAGGTAAAATTCTTGCGCATGGTACTGAACTCCTTGAATATAAACGTGTCTAAACTAAGGTACTACTATAAGCCGTATAAACGAAATTCACAACTGGAATGTTGTACAATAAACGCACCAAAGAGCGGTTTTATTGGATGACGGGTAGCCTTCCCGAGATGGCATTCGTTTTGCCTTTTTCTCGTCCGGGGTGATTTTTTGTTGAAAGGGCTTATATTTTGAGTTGTGTCGAAGCGTTGAAGTTCATTTGAAGCAAGGGGAGCACATGCCCTCACATGAAGAATTATGGTTTGCAGCCAAATCCACCCGGATTGTCTATATGCCTCCAAAGCTGCTGGAGACTTTTGGAGAGACTAGCGTAAACTACCTGGTTCTGTCTGAAGATATGGATATTCCGGATAAGATCCGTTTGCGGCGCGGTAAGGTCAGTGCGGCCCGGCCAAGAATCATTACACCGCAATTCTTTCTCAAACAGGCAATTTCCAATTTTGGCGAAGATGCCCGCAAATACTTTTCCGAAGTGCTCAATGCACGGGATACGGCTCGTTTCATGGAATACGGTCTGATTTTCCAGAAACAGGAATACAATGAAGAAGAAGTCAGCGGGCAAATTGAAGAAATTGCCGATCAGGCCGCCCGCGATGCGCAGGACAATCTCAATGAATTCAAAGGCGTGATTGTTGCAGTTGACGATACCTGGGAAATCTCACTGTTGCATTTTATCACCGAACTGGTGAAACGCTCGGTGCCGCACAATGCCCGCGAAATGGCTGGGCGAGGCTTGCTGGATCTCGGCGGCGGGGTGCCAATGGGGCTGCGTCATGAACTCGATGAAGAGTTCAAGGCCTGTGATTCGCTCAGCAAAGCCCGTGAATTGGCCGCTAAAATGCGGGATTATGGTGTGTTTGATGAATTTGAAGACCGTTTTTACGAACTGTATAAACGGCTGAAAGCGTGAACACTGGTACGACAGACGCGGAAGCAAAGGGGGACAGATGCCGATACAGGTAAATTTCAAAATGGATGAGGGTTGCGCGGACTTGCGCCCGCATAAACAGCATGTCGGGGACTCCGGCTTCGATTTGAAAGCACGCATCAGCACTGTGCTTAAACGTGGTAAATTCATGACTGTCCCCACTGGCCTTTTTCTGGAGCTGCCCCTGGCCATGGAAGCACAGGTGCGCCCCCGTAGCGGTTTGGCTGCCAGATTGGGCATTACCGTGCTGAATACGCCTGGTACTGTCGATGCCAGCTACCGGGGAGAAGTGCAGGTCATCCTGATTAATCACGGCGAACAGGATTTCGTGATTTCCCGCGGAGATCGCATCGCACAGCTCGTGCTGATGACGCTCCCGGAAGTCGATTTTGTGGAACAAAAATCCTTGTCGGAAAGCGAGCGCGGCGCCGGTGGCTTTGGTAGCACCGGGCGCTGAACAACAAAGTGAGGAGAGTCCTGATCCGCTTGTATTTTGACAATTTTGGGAAAACCAGGAGCTGGATGCAACATGACGCATTCTTACCACAGCAGCAAAAACTTATTTTGGCTGATGTTGATGTTGCTGGTCAGCTTTATTGGCTTGTGGAAGTTTTATCAGTTCTGGTTATTTCGTGGTATGGCCAAGCGTGAAGCTCTGTTTACTCCGCTGGTTGAAGAGGCTGCCCGTCGACATGAAGTTTCTTCGTCTCTGGTGAAAGCGGTGATTTGGAAGGAAAGCCGTTGGCTGCCAACGGTTGTGGGGAGGCATGGCGAAGTCGGGATGATGCAAATTACGCCGGGCGCGGTTGCCGATTGGCAACGCCTGGAAAAACAGGTTGCTCCTTTGCGCAGTGACTTGTTCAGCCCGGCGCTCAATATTGAAATCGGCACGTGGTATTTGGCCTGGACCGGCAAACACTGGCAGGATTATAAGGCCAGAGAAATCCTGCAATTGGCAGAATACAATGCTGGCTATACCAGAGTCAGTAAACTCTGGAAACCCGAGTCCCCCGAACTGGACTTGCCGCTGACAAAAATTAGTTTTCCGGGCACCAGAGATTATATTAAACAGATTCTCGCCCGCAAAGCGCATTACGAAAAGAAAGAACATGCCAGCAACAAAGATTAATTTATCTCAATCCAGCAATGAAGCCCTGTTTTCCCTGTTACAGGACCGGGATGAGAGCATAGCCTCTCTGGCCATGGAACAGATTCTGCTCAGCAGTGACTTTGAAAAGCAGATGCAGAATTATCAGGATAGCCCGGAAGGGCAGGTGCGCAAACGCGTGCATCAGATGGGCAACATTGCCAATCGTCGTCGGATACTGGAACATTTCCTCGCGTCTGTGGAAAAAAACGAACTGGATACCTGGCAGGGGATGATGTTGATTGATCGCCTTTACGATCCCCAGAGTTCCTTCAATTATCTGAAGCAGATGACCAATGAATTGATCCGGGAATTCAATCCCCGGCGCGGCGTTACAGCAGCTCTGGCACACTTTATGAAAGAGCGAAATTTTCTGGTACCCTCGCAGAATTGGTTTGATGTCAGCAATTTTCTGCTGGGGGATGTGCTGGAATCCCGGATTGGCGCCGCCGGGTTGCTGTGTATTCTGGCGAAGCATATCGGCACTTTCCGCAACTGGCAAGGGAATATCTGCCTGCATGCCGGGCGCTTTTGCCTGTTTGATGAAAATCACAGTTTGATCGACCCCAGCGAAGAGTGGACGATCCGAAAAAAAACAAAAACAGATCAATTTCATATCTGTAAGCCGAAAGAAATTTTGCTGCTGGTTTTAAGTCAGCTGTTTTGTTTGTCGGTGATTAATTGGGCTCCTTGGGACATCCATCTTTTCAGCAGAATCCTGGTGGCTTTGCAGCATTTGGATGTGGAGCAGCTGCCCTATCCATTGGGAAATTATCTGAATCCGGAGCGCAAGTACCCCGAAATCAGTTTGCCCTTTTAAGACGCGTCCGAAGTCTGAGACGGTTTTCCGATGCGGATGCAGAATGCCAACTTCAAGCAGAAAGGTTTGTCATGAAGCATTTTTTACAAGTTCTGGCTCAATTTACCCGTTTTGGTCAAAGTACGGAGTCAACCTCGACTGTCAAGAGCGCGATGCCGGATCCTTTGATGCTGATCTGGGTTCATTTACTTCAGGGCGTCTATTTATCTTTGGTTGCCGGATTAACCTTGTGGATTGTGCGGCATCCGCTTTTGTCGCCGCTGTTGGCGACCTTGGCAGTAAGTCTGGCGCGGGGGTATCTGTTGAATTGGCGGGACAAGCTGGTCTGCTGGCGCTTGCTCAGCCAGTATTTCCCTGCACTGGGGCAAGGCGCCCGTACTTCGGCGGAGCAATCTTTTCAGACTTCGCTGATGCACTGGGTTCTTTTGCTGCGTCCCGCGCTGTATTTCTTCATCCTTCAGAGCGGCTGTTGGTATTGGTTGATCCCGATTTCGGTTCTGTCAGCAGCTTTTGGCTATGAAATTCATTCCACTGCCAGAAAAACAAAAA
Source organism: Lentisphaeria bacterium (assembly GCA_041670605.1). Lineage (GTDB taxonomy): Bacteria > Verrucomicrobiota > Lentisphaeria > Oligosphaerales > Oligosphaeraceae > JAQVUB01. The sequence goes on along the minus strand of JBAXYW010000280.1, from coordinate 211 downwards.
CCGATTGGCAGCCTTGGCTGGCAGCGGTGATTATCACGCTGCTGGCTTTGTTGGTCGGCAAATTCCAAAGTATCGGTCTGACCTTTTTCCCGATTGGCATCATGACTTGCATTGCGACCTGGCTCTTATCCGCCTGGTTCAAACGTCTGCCGGTACGCCCGGCGGACTTGCTCAGCGCGACCTATTTGGGCGAATTGATCGTCTGCTTCTT
>JBAXYW010000279.1:0-5762 GCA_041670605.1 Lentisphaeria bacterium | reverse complement strand
CGGCCGCTCAATTCCCGTTTGAATACCGAAAAATTAAAGTCGGCTTTCGATTTGCGGTTGCCGAGTTGGCAAACAGGCGTCGAGCGAATGTTGAACGAAATATATGGAAAATAAAGCATGACTCAGCGTAAAGGTATTATCCTGGCCGGCGGCTCCGGTACCCGGCTTTATCCGGTCACCAAGGCGGTTTCCAAGCAACTGCTGCCGATTTACGACAAACCGATGATTTATTATCCGCTCAGTACCTTGCTGCTGGCGGGCATTCGCGACATTCTGATTATCTCCACACCGCAAGACACTCCATTGTTTCAACATTTGTTGGGCGACGGCAGCGATTGGGGGATTAATCTTCAATATGCCGTGCAGCCTAGTCCGGACGGGCTGGCTCAGGCGTTTATCATCGGCAAAGAGTTTGTCGGCTCGCAACCCAGCGCGCTGGTGTTGGGCGATAATATTTTTTACGGACACGATTTGCACGTCCAGCTAAGAAAAGCTGCTCATCAAAACGCTGGGGCCACGGTGTTTGCATATCATGTTCAAGATCCGGAACGTTACGGCGTCGTCAGTTTCGATGCGCACGGCAGAGCCACCTCGTTAGAGGAAAAACCGGCTCAGCCCAAGAGTCATTACGCGGTGACGGGATTGTATTTTTACGACAATCAAGTGGTCGATATCGCCGCTAATCTAAAACCGTCTCCGCGCGGCGAGCTGGAAATTACCGATGTCAATAAGGTCTACCTGGAACGGCAACAGCTAGGCGTCGAAATCATGGGGCGCGGCTATGCCTGGCTGGATACCGGCACGCATGCCAGCTTGATCGAAGCCAGTAACTTCATCGAAACCATCGAAACCCGCCAAGGCTTGAAAATCGCCTGCCCGGAAGAAATTGCCTGGCGTAGCGGTTGGATCAACGACGAACAAATCGAAAAACTCGCGAAACCATTGGCTAAGAATGGCTATGGTCAATATCTGTTCGCGCTACTTAATAAACAGGTGTTTTGATGCAAGCTACTAGGCTTTCCATTCCGGACGTTGTTTTGTTCACTCCCAAGGTATTCGGCGACGAACGCGGTTTTTTCTTCGAGAGTTTCAATGAGCGGATATTCCGGGAGCTGACCGGATTAAGCGTCAACTTCGTGCAGGACAATCATTCCAAATCCCAAAAAGGCGTATTGCGCGGCTTGCATTATCAATTGCCTCCCAAGGCTCAAGGAAAACTGGTGCGGGTGGTGCAGGGCGAAGTGTTCGATGTGGCGGTGGATATTCGTAAAAACTCGCCAACGTTCGGCAAATGGGTGGGGCAGTTATTATCCGCAGAAAACAAACATCAAATGTGGATACCGGAAGGTTTTGCGCATGGTTTTGTGACGATGTCGGATACGGCGGAATTTCTTTATAAAACCACCGACTATTACGCGCCGGAATATGAAAGATGTATTGCCTGGGACGAGGAGAAAATTGGTATCCGGTGGCCTTTTTTGGAAAAACCGGTTTTATCAGGCAAAGACCAGTTGGGACTTGCTCTAAATGCCGCAGAGGTTTTTGGCTGATGCAAAATTTCAGCATTTCACCTCGTGAAATGGTTGCCAGTTTGGGACGTAATCGTGGCTTAATCAAGGCTTTAGTCAAGCGCGAGGTGGTGGGACGCTATCGCGGTTCGGCATTAGGTATTTTGTGGTCGTTTTTTAATCCGGTTTTTATGCTACTGGTCTACACGTTTGTGTTTAGCGTGGTTTTTAAAGCGCGATGGAGTAGTGGAAGCGATTCGAAAACTGAGTTTGCTTTGGTGTTATTTGCCAGTTTGACCATTTTCAACCTGTTTGCCGAGTGTTTTAGCCGGGCACCTGGCTTGATATTGTCCAATGTCAACTATGTTAAAAAAGTAGTGTTTCCGTTGGAAATTTTGCCTTGGGTCAGCATGGGGTCGGCTTTATTTCACGGTGCTGTCAGTTTGTTGGTCTGGCTGGTTTTTTACAGTATTTTGTTTGGTGTTCCGCATCCAGAAGCACTGCTATTGCCTCTGTTAGTGCTGCCATTACTGTTGCTCACCATGGGACTGTCATGGTTTTTAGCCTCCTTGGGAGTGTATGTGCGTGACATAGCTCAGATCATTGGGCTGATTACCACTACTTTGATGTTTCTGTCGCCGATCTTTTATCCGGTTTCGGCTCTTCCGCTAGAATTTCAGCCTCTTTTATTATTGAATCCGTTAACGCCCGCTATCGAACAAGGTCGAGCCTTGCTGGTTTGGGGAAGCTTGCCGGATTGGAAAATGTTCTCGATTTACTTTTTCGCCGCACTAGTGAGCGCTTGGCTGGGCTTTGCCTGGTTTCAAAAAACCCGTAAGGGGTTTGCGGACGTGCTTTGACTTGTTGTTTTGCGCCTTGTTTTGTATTTTTTGATGCAGTATCATCATGATGAATTGCCATCATTGCAGGAGCTTGATATGCGCACAACAGTCGATATCGAAGACGATGTCCTAGCGGCCGCCAAAGAACTGGCGCGCATGCAGAATGTAGCGGTTGGACGTGTTATCTCTCGGTTGATGAGGGAAGCATTGTCAGGCCAACAACGCTTACCCGCGACTACTGATGCTGAAAGTAAAGCCGTATGCGGCTTTCGTCCTTTTGTTTCACGCGGTGTAGTGGTAACCAATGACATGGTCAATGAGCTGCGTGATCGAGAAGGCGCTTAATGCGAGCCTTGCTTGATGTTAATGTGTTGATTGCGCTGATGGATGCTGGGCATGTGCATCATGAGGTAGCGATGAACTGGTTGGAGAAGAACCTAGCTGCTGGCTGGGCATCTTGTCCAATTACTCAAAACGGATGCATCCGCATCATGTCGCAGCCTGGCTACCCAGGCGCACTTCCGGCTGCACAGGTTGCCGGCAGATTGGCAGAGGCCGCAGCATTTGCGGAGCATGAATTTTGGCCAGACAGCATCAGCTTATTGGATTCGGAGATATTTGACTGGTCGCGAGTACTCGGGCATCGCCAAATCACGGACATATATCTGTTGACTTTGGCCCTGCAGAATGGGGGCAGATTCGTAACGCTCGACCGCCGCATCACAATTGATTCAGTAAAAGGCGCCTCCCTCGCTCAGCTTGTGTATCTGCAAGCCTAAAAAATTCACCTGCCTTCGCATCTTGAAAATTGAATATGTTAAAAAATGTCTGAAGTCGCCATAAAAGTAGAAAATCTTAGCAAATGCTACCAAATCTACGATAAACCGTATGACCGTTTATTGCAGATGCTTGTGCGAGGCCGAAAACAGTATTTTCATGAGTTTTGGGCGTTGAGGGATGTTTCCTTCGAAGTTAAGAAGGGTGAAACATTTGGCATCATTGGGCGCAACGGCAGCGGTAAAAGTACATTACTACAAATTCTAGCTGGCACGCTTGCGCAAACGAATGGTGACGTGATAGTCAACGGCCGTATCGCCGCATTACTGGAATTGGGCAGCGGCTTTAACCCGGAGTTTACTGGGCGGGAAAATGTCCTTTTTAACGGCCGTATTCTTGGGCTCAGTGAAAAAGAAATTGAAACCCGTTACCACCAAATTGTCGAATTTGCAGATATTGGTGAATTCATTAATCAACCTGTCAAAACCTATTCCAGTGGCATGTTTGTGCGCCTTGCTTTTGCGGTGCAGGCGCATATCGATGCGTCCATCGTCATCATTGACGAAGCGCTGGCAGTAGGAGATATTTTTTTTCGGCAGAAATGTTATACCCGCTTGGAGCAATTGCGTGATTCAGGAGCAGCAATTTTGCTGGTTTCTCACGCGATGACTGAAGTTGAGCAATTTTGTGAGCGTGCAATCTTGCTTGATCATGGGAGTAAGAAATTTTGGGGATCAGCTACTGAAGCAACTAAACGTTATTATTTGCAGCACCAATTTGAAGACGCTGAGCATAGATTTCAATCCGATGAATATTCAGGCGAGCAATCTTGTTCAGATGACAAGTCTTCAACATTTTGGCCATCGGATGCCTTATTTAAACAAGCACTAGAATTTTCTCAGGTGGATAATGGGTGGGCAAAATGTACTCGCTTTGTAATTTGTAACGAATTTGGCAATTTGACCAATAGCTTTGCGCAAGGTGAAACGGCTGTCTTTTATTATGAGTTTTTGTTATCTAAGCCGATAGCTGTTCCTTTGGGGGGCGTCGTTTTGCAGAACTCTAGAGGCATAAATGTACATGGAAAGGGCTCATTGGAGTATGGTGAAATTACACCTGACTATTTGCCGGCGGATTCAATTATTCGTTGCCGTCAGAGTATCGAATTGAAGTTGGAAGTCGGTGAATACTCTTATGAGTTAGGTTTGGCAACTATTGATCCAGAAAGTTATAAAAATATGTCCAAGTTAAGCCACGAAAACTTGTTTGCACACATTGTACGTATTTGTCATGTGCCTAATGCCGGGGTCATCTCCATAGGGTGCCGAAAAATTTATGATAAGACGCCAATGACTCACCACGGTGTAGCAGATTTACCTGGCGATTTCGATTTTGAATTTCAAATCAAAACACCTGAAATACATGCAATCTAAAACACTGATTTCTTCGGAAATATTAGGCGGCTATGATGCCGTTTGTACTCTTTATTCCTATGTTCCGCCATTGAGTCACTGGAGAGCATGGGAGTACGCAGCCTATAGACACTACGAGCTCAAAGGGCGAATTCTCGATTTGGGTTGCGGTGATGGACGTTATTTTAGCTTGATCTGGCCCCTTGCTACAGATGTGGTCGGTGTGGATTTGGATTCGGAAGTGGCTGAATTAGGTCGGCAGAGTGGAATCTATAAGGATGTTCATGTTGTTCCGGCTCAGCAGATACCTGAAGCGGATAGTAGTTTTGACCATGTTTTTGCTAATTGCTCTTTGGAGCACATGGATCGGCTGGACGATGTCTTGGCGGAAGTTTTTCGCTGTCTCAAGCCGGGGGGGAGTTTGTTATGCAGCGTGGTGACCGATCGTTTTGTTGAGTGGTCTTTGTTGTCTAAATTGGTTGCCAGGGCTGGTTTTGATGCTGCTGCCGCTTCCCTGCAAAAAGAGTTTATTGATTATCATCATCTTGCCAACCCCTTGTCTGTTGATGCTTGGGTGAAAAGCTTCAGTCGAGCTGGTTTAGTGGCTGAGGAGCATATTCCAATACTACCAAAACATAACAGTGGCATATTTTTATTAATGGATAATCTTTGGCACATCAAAAGGGCCGGAGGCGGCGAATTGGGGGATGATATATTTCCTTTCTTGTCTGTTAACTCGAAATTTCCGGGTGCGTTTCGTAAGGTATTGGAGGGAATTTTGGATATGGAACTCGACTGGCGAGATTGCAGTGGCGCAGTTTTTCTCGTGCGTAAGCCAGGCTAAATCGGTATGACAAAATGCTGGTGTGGCAACACAGATTTTTTCCCATTTAGCCCTGACTACGGCGAATGCCAATCATGTGGGACTTTGGTCTATTTGAATGACATGCTTCCTGAGCAATTGCTGGTACGGGATGACGAGACCGATTTTTATGGCAAAAAATACTGGTTGGAACATCAACAAGTCGCTTTTGGTTATGTTGACATTTATACCCGCGCCCGAAATGATTTGGCTGAACGCAACCTGCATTGGCTGAAATCGCTGCTCAAATATTGCCTGCCGCCAGCCAAAGTACTGGAACTGGGTTGCTCACACGGTAGCTATGTCTCGTTGTTATGTCAGGCCGGGTATGATGCGTCCGGCGTGGAAATGAGTCCCTGGG
>JBAXYW010000278.1:0-5804 GCA_041670605.1 Lentisphaeria bacterium | reverse complement strand
TTTCCGGAACGGCGTCAAAATTGAGCCCGGCAAACGCATTTATCAGTTTTTTACCCTGCCGGAAGTGAATCTTATCCCTGGCGATCCTCTCAGCCTGAAATTTTATGGGACGCCGGGAATCAAGGCCACAGTCCGTTTGCTGAAGTTCGACAGTGAAACTGGCACTTGGAGTCCAAAGGATTTCGGCTTGGCAGACCAGCGCAGTTTTCCCAAACACGCCCGCGGCGAATTGGTCAGCGCTGAGGCAAAAGAAATCTGCATCCAGGAAGCCAAAGAGAACGCGCCCCGCACGCAAGCTGCCGTTTTGGAAAGTATTCGCATCAAAGGAATGTTCAGTGATAAAAATGTCTCCGATTCTGAAGCTGTTTTTGTAGCTGGACTTGAAGTCGAATTCGCTAATGTTTCTGATAGTGAAGCTTGGGTTTTTGCTCCCAGCTTGATCAAAAGTGAAAAGGCTAGTGATGCGATTGGCGAATTGCGAGAGACACCGGACTTCTATCGCTATATTCCGCGTACCATTCAGAAGCTCTGGAAGGGGGAGCCTATTCATATTATCATCATGGGCTCCAGCATCGACCGCGGCAGCGCCAATCCGCCCATGTATGTTTATAACGAAGACTCCGCCTCGCCAGATTTCAAAAAACCGCTCTGCGACGCCTACAATAACTCATTCAGTTCCGCCATGCTTGGACGCCCTGAATTGGATGAGTATTTCGCCCAGCCCCGCCACTATTTCAGCTATGGGGGGCGTTTAAAACGCGAACTGATGAATAAATTCAATCTTCCCGCGGACAAAATTCTGCTTAACTTCATGGCTGCAGATGGTTCTTGCATTGGCGAATCCCATTCCGGGCTGCAGGCTTATTGCAGTCTCGCCATCCCACCGAACCCCGAATTGAATGGGCATAAAAGCGGTAAAACCTGGCAAGAACTTTATCCGGCTCTATTCACTCGACCCGGTGGCCCAGGCCCTGATCTGGTGATCTATGGCGGCGGAGCCAATGAGAAAACTGATACGCCCAATGAAATCGCCGTTTTCGAAGGCGCCATCCGTTATATCCAGCGCAACTATCCGGGGGCGGAATTCCTGTTTTGCATGTTTCAGAACCAGGGCGGTTACACTCCAAATCCTGGGGATTTACAGGCAATTTCTCTCCGCTACCAGATCCCGTTCATGGACTTTGGCTTGATTGGCGATCTGGTGAATGCTTTTTCCAACCGTTATGCACAGGTGCCAGCGGATGGGCATCCCCAGGCGGCGGGGCATTATCTCTGGTTCAAACAGCTCGAAAAAGCATTTGAATGTTCTGATCCGATTGCGGTTGGACAAGCTCAGCTTCATTTGCCTGAGCGCATCCACCCGAATACTTATGGCTGGGAAGGTGAAATCGTGTCATATCGCAGCGGTAGCCCCCGTTTGTTCCGCCCAAACGCTTTTATTCTTGACGATACTGTATTTAATTGCTGGGGCTCGTTCAAGGAAGAGAAGAGTGTGGTTCTGGTTAACGGTAAAGAGGTCGGAACACCCCGCCGTTCATTTCCAAACATCGATCGACGAAATTCCCTTTTCCGCTTCGGCAATCTGCAGCTCGGGGAACGTTATGTGGTCGAACTCGCCGCCAGCGAAGCAGCTTTCACCGGTTTCGATACTAAAATTTGCCCGAATCGCCAGTTCCTCTGTATCAGCTCCCCCCTCTGGCGCGGGGATAAAAAAGAGACGCAGCAATATGCTTCGCAGACCGGGTTTCCCTATGGCGAGCGAAGCCTCACACTCGAAGCCGGGCAAGAAATCGAAATCACCGCCATCGGCAGCGATTTCTCCGTCGTATGGGTTGATGCCGAAAACGGCGGCAGATTGCAAGCATCGATCGATGGCGAGGACGTTTTTGACGTCTCGACTGCCGAGCCATGCAAATTCTCTGACGGAACGACTTTGTTCATGGAAAATCGAAAGGGTATTTTGAATCGGCCTTATGGGGCTCATACGTTGAAATTTACTGCGCAGGGTGCTGCCGTTCAACTGATGGGACTTTATGTTTATGATGCGCGTTCCAATCGCGCCAATGAAAGGGTGTTGCGCGGTTATGCCGTGCCGGAGGCGAACGTCCATTTCAACCCGTCTTTCAAAGCGGTGCCCTTGGTAAACTCAAGCTGTCCGGTCGAACAGATCGACGCAACACAAGTGAAATTCGGCGATGGCTCAGGATTCTATGAGATCATTGGTGAATGAATTTATTTCCCAATAGCTGCTTGCGTCTTGCTTTTTTGCTCGCAAAAAATTGCTGTGTTCTTGGGGTGGACTGGCGTCCGCAACCTAAACAATTCATCCGGAGTTTTGGGTTATTTTGGCAGGCGTCTCAGAAAGGGTGCAATTTAAAGACTTACATGCCGACCCCGGGCTTTGTCCGGGGCTAAGATGAAGCTGCCCCCTACGGTGCTTGAGTTGCTGCGGTGCGGCGTTCGCAAGCGAGCGCCAACAGAACGGGGACGCGGGCTGTGCTCGCTAAGCGTTAGGATTTCTTTCCTCTAGCCCTATAGCGTAAGCGTCAGCTATGGACCGCCGGCTTCCTCGCCGGCATCCCATATCGTGGTTCATTTTCGTCTCGAAAAACCGAGGCAGATTTGTCCGGGAATGGGGAAGCGGTCTGAAGCCCGCTGGGGCTACGCAGTCTAAAGGTTGAACTACAAACATACACGTCCCCAATGCTTTGCATCAGTTAATTAGAAAATTTTTTCACAAAAAAGAAACTGGCAGATCGTAGTATGGGTAGGTAATGCGATGAAGGCTTTGTGCGTTTTTTGTTTCATACATATTTTTTAATGAGGGCACGATGAGTTCAGTAAGCTATCAGAAGCAGATTCCGGTTCGTTTGGAAGTCGATATCTTTGTCGCCGGGGGCGGCCCGTCCGGTATTGCAGCGGCCTTGGCGGCTGTCCGGGAGGGGCGCAGTGTTTTTCTGGCCGAAGGGCAGGCCTGCCTGGGCGGCATGGGGACAGCCGGAATGGTACCGGCCTTCATGACCTTTGATGATGGAATTAATTTTCTGGCAGACGGCATCGGGCGGGAAGTTTTGGATAATTTAAGCAAAGAAAAAGGGCTGGATTATCCGATCGGTAAGACTGCCATTCCTGCAGAATTGCTCAAACGCGTTTATGATCGCATGCTGCTGCAGGCCGGCGTTCAGTTTTCTTTCCATACCCAAGTGGTGGATGTTATTTGCAGCCAGGGACATGTTGAAATGGCTATCTGCAATGCCAAAAGCGGCTTTTTTGCTGTCAAAGCCAAACAGTTTATTGACTGTACCGGGGATGGTGATCTCTCCGTCTGGGCAGGTGCCCCCAGTGAAAAAGGGGATGGCAAGGGGGGAATGATGCCCGGGACGCTCTGCAGCCTCTGGGCGGGTGTCGATTTCGAACAATTTGCAAGCGGCGGGATTGCCCCACGAAGCAAACTGCAACAAGCCTTTGAGGATAAAGTCTTTACCGTTCATGATCCGCACCACCCCGGCATGTGGCGTGTCGGAAGACAGATTGCCGGCGGCAATATCGGACATGCCTTTGGAGTCGATGCCACCGATGAACGCTCACTGACGGAATTCCTCCTCGAAGGACGAGCCCGACTGCCGGAATTCGAACGTTTCTATCGGGAATATATCCCGGGCTACCAACATACCGAGCTGGTTGGCAGTGGATCACTTCTGGGTATCCGGGAAAGCCGCCGTATCATGGGAGATTATGTCCTTAATGTCGAGGACTTCCGGACGCGTGCGATCTTTGCTGATGAAATCGGGCGTTATTGTTACCCCGTCGATATTCATCCCTATCGCCCATCAGCGGAAAATTATGCCGCGTTTGAAAAGGAATATCAAACTTCTTTACGTTATCAGAAAGGGGAGAGTTATGGGATTCCTTATCGTTGTCTGACACCTCAGAAGACGGACAATTTGCTGGTGGCAGGCCGTTGCATTAGTTGCGATCAGAAAATCCAGGGGTCTGTCCGGGTTATGCCAGGCTGTTACATCACCGGTCAGGCTGTAGGGCTGGCCGCCGTGCTTTGTTGTGAACAAAGCTGTGATACTCGTTCTTTCCCGATCACTGCCTTGCAGCAACGTCTGAAAAAAATCGGTGCTTACCTGCCCAATGCGGAATAAATTTCCATTGGCGGGCACTGGGGCTCTTTACTTGCGCAGCTGCCCATTGCCCCGCACTTCCCACTTATAGGTTGTCAATTCCCGGACTCCTACTGGCCCGCGGGCATGCAGACGCCCGGTGCTGATACCGACGACTGCGCCCATCCCGTAATCCCCGCCGCCGGAAAGCCGGGTCGAGGCATTGACCAGTACTGAGGCGGAGTCTATTCTGTCCAGAAACTGCTGGGCACTTACCAGATTACTGGTCACGATACCGTCAGTATGCCCGGAACCATGTCGATTGATATGAGCGATGGCGCCATCCAAACCATCGACAACCTTGATCGATAGAATTGCAGCGAGATATTCTGTATCCCAATCCGCCGCCTTGGCCGCTGTGACCCATGGTAAAATCGCCCGGCAACGGCGGCAGCCGCGAATTTCGACAGCAGCGGCGCTGAGGGCTTTGTTTAATGCCGGTAACAGGCGTTTGGCGCAGGCTTGATCAACCAACAGTGTTTCCAGAGCATTACAGACTTCAACGCGTTGGCATTTGGAGTTGATTGTCAGTGCAATTGCCATCTCGGCGTCCGCATCTTCGGCCAGATAAAGATGGCAGATACCGTCATAATGTTTGATCACCGGAATGCGGCTTTGCCTGGAGATCGCTTTGATCAGACTTTTTCCGCCCCTGGGAATGATGACGTCGACATATTTGTCCAGCTTCAGCAATTCCCGCACAACCGCACGGTCTGGCGAAGTCGGCATCTGCATCGCTGCCGCCGGCAGTCCCTGTTCCGTAATTGCTTCCCGCATCAGGCCGACCAGGACGCCATTCGTTTTCCAAGCCTCCGAACCGCCCCGCAGAATTACCGCATTTCCACTTTTCAGGGCAACGGCTGCGGCATCTGTCGTGACATTGGGTCGAGCCTCATAGATGATGCCAATAACGCCCAGCGGAACCGATACCCGGCTGACCTGCAGCCCACTGGGTTCGACATGTCCCTCTAGAACTATCCCCAGCGGATCCGGCAGCCTGGCAGCTTCCTGCAGACGCTCCAGCATATAGGCGAATGTTTTTTCTGTGATTTCCAGCCGTTTAAGAAAGGCCGTATCTGCTCCCCGGGCGATTGCGCCTTGTAAGTCTTCCTGATTGGCAGCCATGATCGCATCATGACTCGCCTTCAACTTGACCGCCATTTGCTCAATGGCGGCCTGCCGTACGCTTGCTGGCGCAGATCCCAATTCCAAAGCTGCCGCCCGGGCGGCCTGCCCAATCGCTTTCAATTCCTGCTTGATATTCATTTGCTGCCCACTGAATTCTCTTTTATTACTTTCACGATCTCGGATATAAAATAATTCATGCTTTCTGAAACGCCAGACTTTGTAAGGGTGAATCCCCGCCTTTTACAGGAGAAAAACGAACTATGAACGCGTTTTCCCGGCTGGTATTTTTTCTCTAGCCTTACCGAACAAGTGTGAGCTATGGAGCGCCGGCGTCCTCGCCCATCCGCGCTAACTTAACCTAAAAAAAAATGAAGTTTTGAGTACATTCATTACATAACAATAGGCGATTTGCATGGTTATCCCAAAAAGCGTATTCTGTTCTATTTGCTAGCCCCGCAGGGGCGGCCTCATCTTAGCCCCGGGCAACGCCCGGGGTAGGCGTGTAGT
>JBAXYW010000277.1:0-5818 GCA_041670605.1 Lentisphaeria bacterium | reverse complement strand
ATGGTGTCCCTCTGGATGATTATTTGAAACAGGAAAAAGACCCGGACAAACGCCGAGAAGCTCTCGAAAAAGCCGAACAAACTTTACAGTATCTCCAGGATCACGGGCTGGACTGGAATAAAGACTGCAAGCCGGAACATTTTTTTGTTCTGCGTAACGGCAAGATTGGCCTGATCGACCTGGAAAGGCTGAAACAACGCAAAAAACCACTCTCAGCGGAAACCAGAAAAAAACAATTCGACCGGTTCCGGTCGTTATTACCTCGTATGGAGAATTTTTAATGAAGCGGATGAGCATTCTTTTTGACTTGGACGGAACTCTGGTGGATTCCCTCGACGATTTAACCGCCGCCGTCAACGCCACACGCCACCATTTCTCGTTACCCCCGGTGACAACAGCTCAAACAACTTGTTTTATCGGAGACGGGCAGCTCAACCTCGTTAAACGGGCTTTTGCAGATGCTGATACGAATCTGGATCTGCAGCAACCGTTGCAATTCCTACGGGAATATTATCGGCAACACTTGCTGGTTTATACCCGTCTCTTTCCCGGTGTCGGCGAAACCTTGCCATTTTTAGCTGAAAATTGCTCTCTGGGGGTCGTCACCAATAAACCCCAGGCGGAGGCCGAACAGGTCTGCCAGAACCTGGGAATCACCAAACACATGTCCTGCATTATCGGCGGCGGCAGCACTGTGAATTTAAAACCGCATCCGGAAGCCCTGCTGTTGGCTCTTCAACAGACCGGGGGGCAGCCTGAAAACGCCTGGATGGTAGGCGACCATTACACCGATCTGGCCGCCGCCGCCGCCGCGGGCTGCAAAGCGTGTTTCTGCCGCTATGGCTTCGGTCAAACCCGGGATGAACATCCGGATCTCAGCATCGACCAATTTTCCGAACTCCCCAAAAGTCTGGGACTGAGCTGAACCCTGAATCGGGGATGCGGGGCAAGCATGGCTCGCTTCAGGACGGTAATTTCATTGAAAAACCGGCAAAAAAGAGTCTTTCCGAAAAAACCGTATAGAAAGATTCTGTTCAGGGATTATCTTTTAAAATCCGCCTGCGGACATTTTATATAAGGAATAGAACGATGAAAGAATCCGAGATTTTACAATATCTTTCTGAGACCGGAGCTCTGCTGAAAGGCCACTTTCTGTTGCGCAGCGGTTTACACAGTGACCAATATTTCCAGGGTGCCCTAGTTCTGCAGCATACCTTGATTGCCGCCACACTTTGTGCTGCGTTAGCCGAACCCTGGCAGGAATGGGCTATCGAAACGGTTATTTCTCCAGCCATTGGCGGCATCATTGTCGGCCAGGAACTGGGAAGGGCTCTGGGAATCAAGGCTATTTTTGCCGAAAAAGACGAGAACTCCAACCTGCTGTTGCGCCGTGGCTTTTGCTTGAAAGCCGGAGAAAAAGTTCTGATTGCCGAAGATGTCGTCACCAAGGGCGGGCGGGTACAGCAGACCATTGATCTGGTCAGAGCGCATGGCGCCGTACCGGTCGGAGTGGCCACGATGGTCGATCGCAGCGCAGGAAACGTTGATTTCGGCATCCCCTTCCGCAGCTTACTGAAGCTTAATCTGCCCACCTTTGCCCCAGAAAATTGTCCGCTCTGCCAGAAAGGCTTACCGATTGACAAGCCCGGCTCGAAATAAGCAAACAGAAGCCGGGAGACCGGCGGTTTCTACGCCATTAACCCTTTACTGAGACCTCTACGATGTTGCAATGGATAGCCCGCAAAATGTTCGGAAGCCGGAATGCCCGGATGCTGAAAAAAGTGCAGCCGCTCGTTACTAAGATTAACGAATATTATGTTTCCTATCAGAATTTGACGGATGAAGAGCTTAAGGCCAAAACACCTGAATTCAAGGCTCGTCTGCAAAATGGGGAAACGACTGATGATCTGATGTGCGAAGCATTTGCTGTGGTCAAGGATGCCTGCCGGCGCCTCAAAGAAAGCAGTAACCCGGAAGAAAACACGGTGCTGGTCACCGGGCATCCGTTGCGCTGGGATATGATCCCCTTCGATGTCCAATTGATTGGTGGCATTGCTTTGCACCGGGGAAATATCGCAGAAATGGCCACCGGAGAAGGAAAAACTCTGGTGGCAACCATGCCGCTTTATCTGAATGCCCTCACCGGGAGAAATGTCCAACTGGTGACCGTCAATGATTACTTGGCACGCCGCGACTCTGAATGGATGGGACATATCTTCAAATGGCTGGGGCTGACGATCGGCTGCATCCAAAACAGTATGTCCCCAGCTCAACGCCGAGAGCAGTATGCCTGCGATGTCACCTACGGAACAAACAGTGAATTCGGCTTCGATTACCTCCGCGATATGGGAATGGCAAACCAGCGCCAAGACCTGGTGCAACGCGATTATTTTTATGCCATTGTCGATGAAATTGACAGTATTCTGATTGACGAAGCCAGAACGCCACTGATTATTGCTGGGCCGGCCAAAGTCTCAACCCACATGTTTGACAAAGTCAAACCCATCGTGGCTGAACTCTATCATCGGCAGTACCAGTTGATGGCCAACTTGCTGCAGGAGGCAAAGGCAACCTTGGCGGATCCGGAGTCCACTGCAGAAGCGATCGATGAAGCCCATCTGAAGATCGCCAAGGTGCAATTGGGCATGCCGAAACATAAACAGCTGATGCGCTTGATGGAAGACCCTTCTGTCCGCAAAGCACTGGATCGCAAAGATATTCAACTGCATGATGACAATAACCGCGGCTATCTGCAACGGGTGACCGAAACCCTTTTCTTCAACATCAGCGAACGCAACAATGAAGCCGATCTGAGCGAAAAAGGACGCCAGTTCCTGCGCCCCGGCGACGCCGATGCCTTTGTCATCCCCGATCTGCCCACCATATTCAACGAAATCGATACCGATCAGAGCTTAGATGAAGCGGCCAAACTGGAAAAACGGAAACAGGCTCAGATGGAATATGATCAGAAATCCGAAATTATCCACAACATCTCCCAGCTGCTCAGAGCCTACTGCCTTTTCGAGAAGGATGTCCATTATGTCGTTCAAGACAATAAAGTGGTCATTGTCGATGAATTCACCGGACGTCCGCAGCCGGGGCGACGTTTCAGCGAAGGCTTACACCAGGCACTGGAAGCAAAAGAAGGCGTGAAAATTGAGCGGGAAACCCAAACCCTGGCCTCAATCACCATTCAGAATTATTTTCGCATGTATGACAAACTAGCCGGCATGACCGGTACTGCTGAAACCGAGGCGACGGAATTCAAGTCAATCTATAACCTCGATGTCGTCGTCATCCCGACCAACCAACCCTGCCTGCGCATCGACAACAATGACCGCGTGTTTAAAACACAGCGCGAAAAATATGCGGCCTTGATTGAGGAAATCATTGACTGCAACAAACGCGGACAGCCGGTGCTGGTAGGAACGATCTCGGTTGAAGTATCCGAATTGCTCAGCCGTCTGCTGAGCCGCCGGAATATCATTCATAGTGTCCTCAATGCCAAGCATCACCAGAGTGAGGCTGAAATCGTCGCTCGAGCCGGGCAGTTTGCTGCAGTCACCATTGCCACTAATATGGCGGGACGCGGCACCGACATCAAGCTCGGCACTGGCGTCAAGGAGGTTGGCGGGCTTCATGTTATCGGCAGTGAACGCCATGATTCCCGACGTATTGACCGTCAGTTGCGTGGACGTTGCGCCCGTCAGGGGGATCCTGGTTCCTCGCGTTTTTATGTCTCGCTGGAAGATAACCTGATGCGTCTTTTCGGCTCGGATCGTCTGGCTTCGATCATGGAGCGAATGGGTCTGGAAGAAGGCGAAGAACTTTCCCACAGCATGCTCAGCCGCACCATACAGGGAGCTCAGAAACGCGTTGAACAACAGCATTTCGCCACTCGTAAACGCACCTTGGAATACGACGATGTGATGAACAAGCAACGCAGTTCTATCTATGAATTGCGCCGCAATATTCTGCTGACTGACGATACTCGGGAACTGCTGTTAAATTACATCTATACAGCAGTCATGGAACGGGTGGAAAATGCCTTTGCCGCCTGCCCCAAGCATGAAACCTTGGACTTGGCCGCTTTGAAAGATTGGCTGGCTCGTACCATCCCAATCGGGTTTTCGCCGAACACTTTTTCCCCGGCTGATACACCTGAAGCCTTGAGTCAATCGATCATGAATCGGATCGAGGAAGCGTATTCGATCAAGGAAAAGATGGAAACTCCGGATGCCTTGCGCTGGCTGGAGCGTTATGTCATGTTGAATGCTTTGGATAATCTTTATCAGGAGCATTTATATGCCATGGATTCTCTGCGGCAGGGAGTCCAGTTGCGTTCCTATGGGCAACGTGACCCTCTGGTGGAATATAAACAGGAAGCCTACATCTTGTACGCCAGTTTGATGGATGCCATCAAAGATGAAATCTGTTCGAATATTTTCCGTTTGAGTATGGTCAGCCCCGCTCAACTGGAAGCCGCTAAGGCAGAAGCCAATCGGAATGCCGCGCGTCAGAAAGCCGGACGAATTTCTGAAATTCACGAAAACATACAGGCCTTTGAGGGGCTCGATCCTTCCCGTCCTCAGAACGATGCTCCCCCTGTTCGCAGCACTACACTGCATCGTGAGCATCCAAAAGTCGGACGCAATGACCCCTGCCCCTGTGGCAGCGGAAAAAAATATAAGACCTGTTGCGGTCGTTAAGTTAATTTGCCTTTGAAGGAATCGTTCATTTCGGGAGAATCTGATATGCAGGAAGACATTTTGATTGGGACTTTGGTGCAGGGGAATGAAAATACCGAAAGCTACATCCGGCAGATCATACCCTATGGTTTTGAGAGTTTTGCCATTACTTTTGGCAGTACATTTAAAGTCGATCCGGCGGAGTTGGCGGGGAGAATTATGCCTTTGTTGCGTGCCCATAACATCCGCATTGGCGCCGTTTCTCTTTATTGCAATCCCTTAAAGACGGATGAAGAAGGAGAAAAAGCGAGAGCCGAGTTTGCCCGTCTGATTGATTGTGCCCACTTATACGAGACCGATGTCGTCAGTGGTTTCACCGGGCGCCTGCCGGACAGTTCCATTCCGGAATCCATTCCCCGCTTCAAAGAAGTCTGGGGAGCACTTGCAGACCTGGCCGGCCAGAAAAACATTCGCATTGCTTGGGAAAATTGTCCAATGGGTGGAACTTGGAAAAAGGGAAGTCACAATATTGCCTGCAACCCGGCGGCTTGGGAACTGATGTTTGAGGCGGTTCCGCTGCCCAATATCGGCTTGGAATGGGAACCCTGTCATCAAATGGTACAGCTGATCGACCCGCTTCCTCAATTACGCCAGTGGGTCAGCAAAGTTTTCCATGTTCACGGTAAAGATGCCACGATTTTGAAAGATGTCATCGCCCGTGATGGAATATCCAGTCCCAAAGAATTTGCTCTTCATCGCACCCCGGGTTTTGGCGATAGCAACTGGACGGATGTCATCTCGGAATTGCGGCGGGGTAAATTCAAAGGTTCGATTGATATTGAAGGCTGGCACGACCAAGTCTATGGCGACAAACTCGAAATGACCGGCCAGGTGCATGGCATGCGTTACCTGAAATTCTGCCGCGGAGAAAACTTCATCCCCTGTCCTGTCTTTCATTAAGCCCCGTCCCCAGAATGTGCCCGGAGCTTCCAGCTCCGGATCCTCCCCGTCCCCAGAATGTGCCCGGAGCTTCCAGCTCCGGATCCTCTTCGTCCCCAGAATGTGCCCGGAGCTTCCAGCTCCGGATCCTCCCCGTCCCCAGAATGTGTCTGGAACTTCCAGCTCCGGAT